>QIAI01000236.1:554-10792 GCA_003224995.1 Acidobacteriota bacterium | reverse complement strand
TTTGCTGATGGCAATGATCATCGCTGCCGGAGCGACGTCCGCGCGGCGCGCCAAGGGAATGCCGGGAGCGTTTGAGGTCTCTACGTGGGCGATCGCCGGCGGAGCAGGATCGATGATTGCCGTCATGACTTTGCTGGGCGTCATTGACACTCCCATCACGGCGCTGGTTCCAGTAGGCAGCATGCTGATCGCGAATGCGATGAATACAAATGGCCTGGCGCTGAACCGGTTTCGCTCCGACGTGCTTGCGCATGTGGGCGAGATCGAAACCGCGCTCGCCCTCGGTGCCGATGGAAAAAGCAGTGTCGCGCCCTACGTGCAGGTGTCGTTTGAGGCGAGTCTGATACCTGCGATTGATTCGTTGCGCTCGCTGGGCATCGTCTGGATTCCGGGATTGATGGCGGGCATGCTGCTCTCGGGAGCGCGGCCAGTGTATGCGGCGATTTATCAATTCGTGCTGCTGGCGATGATATTCGCGTCCTCGGGGCTGACGTCGCTGATCAGCACGTTGCTGATCCGGACGCGGGTGATGTCGACAGCGGAGCAGTTGATTTTGCGGCCGGGGGCAATAGGTTCGCGGGTCTGAACCTAGGTATCATTTAAAAGGGACTTGGGGGCTTTCTGACGTCCATTTCGCAGCCGCACGATCCGCACTGTCGCCAACTGAGAGCCTTACGTGCGGTCGCATCGGTCGAATTTCTAAAAGGATTGGTGGTGTTGCTCGCCGGCTTCGGCGTCCTGTCTCTCGTGCACCGGGATGCCTGGGACGTGGCTGAGAGTTTCCTGGAGTGGCTCCACATCAGCCCAGACGCGCATTACGCGCAAGTCTTCCTGAACCTGGCAGACCAGGTCACCGATACCAAAGTGTGGGCCGTTGCCCTCGGCGCGTTGACCTATTCGACGCTGCGCTTTTTTGAAGCTTACGGATTGTGGCGAGAGCGCGCTTGGGCGGAATGGCTGGCGATGATTTCCGGTGGCATTTACCTCCCGTTTGAGATTTACGAACTGATGCGACGCCTGGACTGGATCCGGCTGGGCATTTTCCTGGTGAATCTGGCAGTGGTGTTGTACATGGTGTACCTGCGCATCCAGGATCGTCCGCGGGTGCGGGATTCGGTTCCATCGGCGGGGACTGCCGACTAGCCCCCTACTCTGAGACACCGACGAACCGAAGTACATGTCCTTCCGAAGACTGTCTGAAAGCTTTCCAACGTTTTACGCTACACAGGTGCCAACGCTGGACAGAACGCGTGTGCCCGGAAACCGCCCCGTCGGATCCTCCAATTCCCCAGTGCAGCCCTCGCGGACGAAGCAAGGCAATCCCGGCCAGTCCGCCGGGGCGATTGATCACTGGAGCATCGTGCTGCTTTACAGCATGGGATTCGGTGCGATGGCAGTGGCCGCTCTGATGTTTACCATGTTGATAGGCGTCTGGATGTATGGACAGTTCATTTGGACCTTCACCCACTGGGACCTTGCCAATGTCCGTTTGGCGCCGTTCAAATCGCTTGCCTATGGGATCGTTGCGGCAACTTTTGTGGCCGGGACAGGTGTCGGACTTTGGTGTTTCAGCGGTGCCGCCTGGAAGAATCGCAAGCCGGTCCGCGGTAAATAGTTCTCCGCGCAGTTCACGCTAAAACTTCTCACGAATTCTCGGATGCAACGAAATCAATCGGGCTGCAAGCTTTCCAGCAGTGCGGCCTTAATGCGTTGCTGCTGCTCCGGCCTGAGCTTCTGTCCATTGCTCGTCAGGTAGAAGACGTCGATCGCCATTTGACCCTCGGTATCGATGAGAGCGATCTCGATATTGCAATTCTCCTGAGCCAATGTGGAACCGATGCCGTGCAACAGGCCCAGGCGGTCCTGGGCAATGACTTGCACCAGGGTGCTGCGCGCTGAGCAGGCATCGTCAAAATCGACCTGCGTGTCCACTTTCACCTTAGTGGTGCCCGGCTTCTCGGCGCGTAGGCGATCCCGTAGCATACGGTCGAGATCGCCTTCGCCAAGCAGCACGCTGACAATGCTGCGCTTAAAACGCTCCCACTCCTGCAGGTTGAGCTCGAGCGTGCGGAAACGGTCGGTGAAGTAGAACGTGTCCACCACAGTCCCCGCCTGGTTCGAGAAGGCATTGGCCTTCACGATGTTCATGCCCCAGGCGGCCAACACACCCGCTACCGAAGCAAACAGGGCGGGGCGATCGTTGGTCAACAGGGTCAGCTCGAACCAGTGACGGCCGCGCTCCAACAGCAACTGGATGGGATCGTTGCCGAGCCGGCCCGCCATCTCGACGTGAGCCAGCACGTCGGTAGCGGAGTACGTGGTCAGGTATCGCTTGGGCAAACCTTCGAGGAAAGTCTTGAGTTTCTTTCCGGCAGTCGGAACCAGCGCGCGAATCTGGGCGAGATGATCATCTTCGATATCACCGTGGAGTCGCTGGTCCACATTGTGGTTGAGGAAATTGAAAGCGGCAATGTAGAGCTGAAAGACGTTTTCCGCTTTCCAGGGCGTCAGGGCGTCGGGATTGACCGCCTTGATGTCGGCGTAGGTAAGCAGCGTGAGCATCTTGAGCCGCTCGGGAGTCTCCATTTTTTCCGCGAACCCGCGAATGGCATCGGGATCGAAAATATCGCGCCGCAGGGTCGCTGAGATCTCCAAATGGTTCCCGATCAGAAACAGAATCGTTTCGCGCTCGGAAGGATCGAGATCCAGGCGATTCATGCAGCTTTGTGCAATCTGCAGGCTGGCGTCCACATGATTGGCGTTGGAGGCTCCCTTGCCGATATCGTGCAACAGCAATGCCAGATAGAGGAGTTCGGGACGCTCCAGTTCGTCGAAGAGCTCGGCATAGCGCTGGTCCCACTCGGCCTCGGATTGACGCAAGCGATGCAGGCTCTCGATGGCGACGAACGAGTGCTCGTCGACGGTGAAGCGGTGGTAGTAATCGCGCACCACCAGCGCGTCGATGGCCTTCAATTCAGGCAACAGAAGGGTAAGCAGCTTGAGCGCGTGCATCGCCCGCAAAGCATCCGCCGCATGCGGCTGGGTAAGAATTTCGCCGAGGTAAAGCCAGAGCTCGGCGCCGCGCGGCGGAGTTGCCGCCAGGGAAGGCAACACCTGCTCAATGCGATATTCGGTGGTGGTGCTGAGCCGAAGGCCGTGCGTGGCCATGAAGTGGAAAGTGCGCAGCAGCATCTCCGGATCGTGCAGGGCGTTGGGCTGCTGCAAATAAATCAAGCCATCGACCACCGAAAAATCGGCATTCGAGAGGCGCGAGCGCCATTGCTGAAATTGGCGATACAGTGAAGACCATGCCGCTGGAATTTCTTCCAGCAGTTGCTCGCACACTCGATGTACGGCGCGCGCATGACCGAAGTACGTGCGCATCCAGCCCGCAGTATGGGTTCCCTCGGCGTCGGGCGTGCCGATTCGCCGCGCCGCGGCTTCGTCCTGCGATTCCCATAACAATAGATTGTCGTCCCTGCTCGAATTGCTTGCGCGTGGAAAGCGGCAGCAGGGTGCGGGGCTCCGGCCAATCCCGCAACTTGTCCATGGCGGAAATTAGTGCCAGCCAGCAGGCTACGTTGTAGTCTCGCAGACCTCCAGGTCCATCTTTGGCGTTGGGTTCGAGATGAAAGACGGTGTTGCCGTACTTGGCATGGCGCGAGCGCGTGACTTCGGCCAGACTTTGAACCAGCGATTGCGCTTCCCGCATCACCAGCTTGGGAATCACTTTGTCGTGCAGACGGTGAAACAGTTCGCGGTCGCCCAGCAGGTAGCGGCAGTCCAGCAGGGAAATGGTGAACTCGACATTGCCCGGGTCGAAGCGGTCGCATTCGGAAAGCGAACGGGTGGCGGGGCTGACCTTCATGCGCAGGTCCCAGAGTTCCTGCGAAAACCGGCGAATGGAATCTTTGTAGGCGGGTTCGGTTTCGATGTGCGAGTGCAGGAACAGGATATCGATATCCGAGTGAGGAAACAGCCAGCCGCGCCCGAATCCGCCGAGAGCCACCAGCGCAAATCCGGAAGGGCCACTCTCTTCGGGTGAGATGATCTGCTGCCAGAGCCGCTGGATAATGGCTTCCACCAGTCGGGTGCGTTGCTGCACCGCGCTGCGGCCGTCGCCCGTGGCGGCAAACTGCTGTTGAATCCGCGCCGATTCTTCCGTGTACAGATCCCGCAGTTCGTTGCTCAGTGAGGCTGTCGACATGCTCGATCCCATAAACTCTGACTGCCTGCCGAACAAAAGCGGATCGCAGAGTCCGCTTTCACAAGCGGATTTTGGCGGCTCACCTCAGAGCGCGCCCTCCCCTCGCTCATCGTTGCGAATCCGGATCGCCTCGTCCACTTTGGAGAGGAAAATCTTGCCGTCGCCGATCTTGCCGGTACGGGCTGCCGTCACAATGGCCTGCACCGCCTTTTCCACCATGGTATCGGGAAGCACGGTTTCGAGCTTGATCTTGGGGATGAGATCCACCGTGTATTCCCGGCCGCGGTAAAACTCGGTGTGGCCTTTCTGCCGTCCGTGGCCGCGCACCTCCACGACGGTCATGCCTTCCACTCCGATTTCGTGGAGTGCGTCTTTCACCGCCTCCAGCTTGGAGGTTTGAATAATGGCTTCGACTTTAATCATCGACATTGTCCGATTTTGCAATCCTAACCGGCTTGCACCACGGGGAGAGGATCGTATGCACGCTCAATCTATCCTTTGAGCGGGGAGGCGCGGAAATCGAAACTATTTATGGAAGGAATCAGGAATCGTTATGCCGGTTTGCCATGCTACGGGAGGGTCACAGCACAGGGTATTCCCTGTACCTACTCAATCAGGGGGTGTGCGCAATAGGTACTTGACAGGAAAAGAGATCCGCATGCATGATTATTCATAACACTGAATAAATATTCATCATGAGCAAAGCCGCCCGACAAAAAACGATTCTCGAACTGCTGCATAAGGGTCCGATCGAAAGCCAGGAGGAATTGCAGGGCTCCCTGGCTAAGCGCGGATTCGACGTGGGCCAGGCCACGCTTTCGCGCGATATCCGGGAACTCGGGCTGGTTAAGACCTACGAAGGGTATATGCCGGGCAATGGTGGCGGAGGGTCCGAACCGGTGCTGCCCTCGGTTTCACGGCTGGTACGGGAGTTTGTGTTGGAAGTTCGACTGGCACAGAACCTCTTGGTGTTAAAGACGAGCGTGGGCAGCGCGCAACCCGTGGCCGCCGCCATGGACGCGGAAGATTGGCCCGAGGTCGTGGGGACCTTGGGCGGCGATGACACCATCCTGGTGATATCGCCGGACAACAAGACGGCGCAGCAACTGGCGCGCCGGATCGAGGGGATGCTGGGGTAGTGGGGGCGAAAATTCAGACTGCGGTACTGGGTGCGACCGGGTATGCCGGTTTCGAGTTGACGCGCCTGCTCGTGCGCCATCCCGAACTGCAGAAGCCCTTGCTTCTGAAGCGCGAATCTGGATCCTGCAGTCAGGATTTAACCGAAGTTTTCCCAGCCCTAAGCGGCAACGGTGGTTATCCGTTGGAATCGTTTTCCATCGAGAAAATGAAGCGGGCCGGTGTGGACCTGCTTTTTCTGGCGACCCCGCACGAACTCTCGCGCAGTTTGGTGCCAGACGTACTTAAAGCGGGAATACGGGTAATCGATTTGAGCGGCGCCTGGAGATTGCGGCAAGCGGAACATCGTGCCATCTACCAGTTTGAGGACAAAGATGCCGCGCTGGCGAGCGAAATTATGGATGTTGCCGTCTATGGGCTACCGGAGTTGCATCCGGTGGCCATAAAGTCCGCGGCCCTGGTCGCGAATCCTGGGTGCTATGCCACCTCGGTCATCCTGGGACTGGCACCCTTGGCCAAAGCCGGATGGATCGATCGCAGCCGGGGAATCATCTCCGATTCGAAGTCGGGAGTTTCGGGCGCGGGCAAGGAAGCGACCGCGCGAACCCACTTCGTATCGGTAGCGGACAATTTGGCAGCCTACGGCGTGTTCCGTCATCGCCACCTGGGCGAAATGGTGGAGCAGTTGGGACTGTCGGCGGAAGAACTGACCTTCACGCCGCACCTTCTGCCCATTCCTCGCGGAATACTCTCGACGCTTTATGTGAGCCTGTCGCAAACGATGACGGCGTCGGAAGTCGAGAACTGTTACCGCAAGTTCTACGAAGGCAAGCGCTGGGTGCGCGTCTTCGCGCCGCCGCGATTGCCGGAGATCCAATACTCGCTGCAATCCAACTACTGTGACATTGGATTTTGCCTGGCCGACGATGGGCGGCGCCTGGTGGTCGTTTCCTGCATCGACAACCTGCTAAAAGGGGCTGCCGGGCAGGCGGTTCAGAACATGAACCTCATGTATGGCTGGAACGAAGCGGAGGGATTGCAGTGAAGGTAGTCGTAAAAATCGGCGGCGCGGCACTCGACGATGTGCTCGTCCTGCATAAGTGTGCGCACGCAGTTGTCGAACTGGCGAGCGACGGTCATCAAGTCGCGGTCATTCACGGCGGTGGCACGGAGTTGACTCGCACCATGCAGCGTTTGGGAAAAAAGAGCGAGTTTATCAATGGGCTGCGCGTGACCGACGCAGAGACCCGCGACATGGCCTTGATGGTGCTCGCCGGAATGGTGAACAAGAAATTGGTTTCAGCGATCGGGGCGGCCGGTAAGCCGGCGATTGGATTGTGTGGAGGCGACGGCGGGACGGTACGCGCTCGCAAAAAAGAGAGCCAGGGATGCGATCTGGGCTACGTCGGAGAAATCTGCGCAGTCGAGCCGCGCTGGATTGAGGCGATCTGGAGCCAGGGCGGCATTCCCGTGATTTCCAGCCTCGCGCTCGGCGCATTGGGGGAGTACTACAACGTGAACGCCGACCAGATGGCTGCCGCCTGCGCCGTGGGCTGTCAGGCGAGCGCGCTGATTTTTCTCACTGACGTTCCTGGGGTGAAGGGTGCGGATGGCGAGGTCATCCGCTGGCTGGCCTTAAGCCAGATTGCGGCACTGGTTGCGGCTTCGGTAGTGCAAGGCGGCATGCTACCAAAACTTGAAGCTTGCCGCCTGGCGCTCAGCAAAGGCGTCGGGCGTGTGCGGATTTTGCCCGCCGCCGAGGCGGACGTATTGCCGCAGTTTTATTTTGCCAAGCTGCTGGCGGGGACAGAAGTGCGGGTGGCTTAAGGCTGGGGAAAAGCAAGTTGGGGTGAGAAGCGATTTCACAGCGCTTCCGCCAAAAAGAACAAAGGAGCGAGTCGATGAGAGGTCAGGCAATAGAGCGGCCGCCGGTGACTCCGGTAGCCGGTGTCAACAAGCCCACGATGCGGGACTTGGTATCGACCCGAGACCTGAGCCCTAGCGAAGTGCGGTCGGTGCTCGATCTGGCGGCGGTGGTCAAGGCGCGCCCCTCCGATTTTCGACGCACGCTCGAAGGCAAGCAGTTGGTGATGTTTTTCGAGAAACCTTCCCTGCGCACCCGCTTGACGTTTGAGGCCGGCAGGAGCGGTGGGTGGACGTCCTCGTGCTACGCACGTTCTCTCATTCGAGTGTGGAAGATATGGCGGCCCACGCGTCCATTCCGGTGATCAACGCGCTTAGCGACCTAGAGCATCCCTGCCAGGCGTTGGCCGACTACTCAGTGCTGCAAGAGCGCTTCGGAAATCTGAAAAATGTGACGCTCGCGTATGTGGGCGATGGGAATAACGTAGCGCACTCGCTGCTGCTCACGGGCGCGCTGGCAGGGTCGCACGTGCGGGTGGCGACGCCGCCAGGCTACGAGCCGAACGGCGCCATCGTAGGTGCGGCCGAAGAAATTGCGCAAGAGACGGGCGCCCGGATCGAAGTGATGTCGGATGCGCAGCGAGCGGTCGCCGGCGCCGATGCCATTTACACCGATGCCTGGGCCAGCATGGGGCAGGAGCACGAATCCGATGCGCGGATTCCGATTTTCCAGCCCTACCAGGTGAACGCGAAATTAATGTCCAAGGCCGCCACGCATGCGGTGTTCATGCATTGCCTGCCCGCCCATCGCGGACAGGAGGTTACGGATGAGGTCATGGACTCGTCCCAATCGGTAATTTTCGACCAGGCCGAAGGTCGTCTGCATGTACAGAAGGCGATCCTTATGCTGTTGCTCTGGGGCGGCGCCAGCCGGTTCCCGGTCAGGAGTGCTCATGTCTAAAAAAATCGTTCTCGCGTATTCCGGCGGGCTGGATACGTCGATCATCATTCCCTGGCTCAAAGAAAACTACGACTACGACGTGGTGGCCATGGTGGGCGATGTTGGACAGGGCGACGATATTGAGGCCGTCGTCAAGAAAGCGTATGACACCGGCGCCAGCAAGGTGGTCGTCGAAGATTTGCGGGAAGAATTTCTTACCGGGTACGTGTTTCCCGCGTTGAAAGCGGGCGCTGTGTACGAGCACAAGTATCTGCTCGGAACTTCGCTGGCACGCCCGGTCATCGCCAAGCACCAGGTGAAAGTCGCGCTGCGCGAAGGCGCCGACGCGGTGGCGCATGGTTGTACGGGAAAAGGAAACGACCAGGTGCGATTCGAACTGGCCTACCAGGCGATCGCGCCGGAGTTGAAAGTGATTGCTCCCTGGCGGGAATGGAATCTGAAGTCTCGTGAAGATTGCCTGGATTACGCCGAGAAGCGCGGCATTCCAGTGGAAGCCAGCCGGCAAAAGATTCACAGCCGCGACCGCAATCTGTGGCACATCAGCCATGAGGGCGGGGAATTGGAGGACGCGGGCAATGCGCCATTCCCCTCGACATGGCAGATGACGAAATCTCCACAGGATGCTCCGGATCGCGACGAGCAGGTGGAAATCGGCTTCGAAAAGGGCGTTCCGGTCTCAGTGAATGGACTACTGATGGATCCGGTTTCGCTCCTGGAGTTGCTCAACGAGATTGGCGGCCGCAATGCGATTGGCCGTATCGACCTGGTCGAAAATCGCTTCGTGGGGATCAAATCTCGCGGCTGTTATGAAACCCCGGGAGGCACGCTGCTGCTCACAGCGCATCGTGAATTGGAAGCCCTGTGCCTCGATCGCGACTTGTTGCATTACAAGCAGCACGTAGGATTGAAATATGCCGAGCTGGTCTATTTCGGATTGTGGTTCACGCCGCTGCGCGAGGCGCTGGATGCTTTCGTGGAAAGCACGCAGCACAACATGACCGGAACGGTGACGCTCTCGCTTTATAAAGGCAACCTCGCGGTGGCCAGCCGCAAGTCGGAGTACTCGCTGTATCGCACCGACTTGTCGTCGTTCACCATGGGTGAAAGTTACGATCAGAAAGATGCGGCCGGGTTCATTCGAATTCTCGGCTTGCCGTCACGTTCGCGGGCGCAGTTGCAGCAGGAGGTGACAAAGTGAAAATGTGGTCGGGACGCTTCCGGCAGCCGCTCAATCCGGCGTTCGAGCGCTGGCAGCGCTCGTTTGCGTTCGATCAGTGTCTGCTTCCGTACGAACTGGAGGCGAGCCGTGCCCACGCCAGCGCTTTGGAGCATGCCGGCGTGATTTCGTCAGAAGAGCTGGCGGAAATCGTGCGGCGTTTCTGGAGGATCATGAGGCCGAGGACGTCCACCATTTCGTGGAGAAGCAATTGGTCGCGCTAATCGGCGAGACGGGTTACAAACTCCACAGCGGCCGCAGCCGGAACGAGCAGATCGCCACTGACTTGCGGCTCTATGTGCGAGCGACAATTGATCAGATGCAATCGGCCTTGGCGGAATGGCTGGGAGCGCTGTTGTCCTGCGCCGAGAAGGCCGGCAACGCGGCGATGCCCGCCTACACCCACACGCAACGCGCCGAGCCCATCCTGGTGGCGCACTGGTTGCTGGCCTACGTCGAAATGTTTCTTCGGGATTCCGAGCGCCTGATCGACTGCCGGGTGCGGCTGAACGTTTCTCCTTTGGGCTCCGGCGCAGTGGCTGGTGCCACGCTATCACTGGATAGAGGAGCGATGGCTGCGGACCTCGGCTTCGATGCCCCGACGGCGAATAGCGTCGACGCGACCAGTGACCGGGATTTCATTCTCGAGTTCGTCCACGTACTCTCGCTGCTGGGCCTGCATCTGAGCCGTTGGGCGGAAGAGATGATCCTGTTCTCCACCCAGGAGTACGGATTCCTCTCATTGCCCGAGGCCTACTCAACCGGCAGCAGCGCGATGCCCCAGAAGAAGAATGGGGACCTGCTCGAGTTAGTGCGAGGCAAGGCCGCCCGCGTCGTAGGCGCGTCGACCATGC
>QIAI01000236.1:0-500 GCA_003224995.1 Acidobacteriota bacterium | reverse complement strand
TGGATGAACGATGTGCACTTCGATTTCGCTCGCATGCAAGCCGCTGCTAGTCCTGGGTATATGAACGCATGGGCTGCGGCCACTTACCTGGTAACACGTGGAGTTCCATCGCGGCTTGCGCATGAAGCCGTCGGCAAGGCCGTTCAGCTTTGCCTGGAGCGCGCCTGCGAACTGCAGGAACTTTCTTTACCGGAACTACAACAGATCCATCCGGCTTTCGACCAGGATGTGTATCGGGCGCTGACGCTGGAGGCGGTTCTCGCCATTCATGATGTTGAGGGTGGAACGGCTCCGGCCCAGGTTCGGCAGGCGATGGAACGTGCGGAACAGCGCATTGCGCATTTGCGAGGTGAAGTGCATGCACACGCGTGAAGCTCGGTTGCGCGATGCAGGGCAAATCCATGACCTGATCGCGAGTTACTCCGGCGATGGGACGCTGCTGCCCCGTACCTTGCCCGAGATCTGCGAAAACATTCGCGACTTCGTCGTGGCCGAAGAGG
>QIAI01000235.1 GCA_003224995.1 Acidobacteriota bacterium | reverse complement strand
CGGGTGATCAGATCGCCGATTTTCAACCCTGCCTTGGCCGCCGGAGAGTTCGCTTCCACCTGGGTCACGATCGCTCCGCGATTATCCGTCGACTCGAAGAACTTCGCATTTTCCGGTGTCACATCGGTGATGCCCAGTCCCATGTATCCGTGGCTGACTTTGCCGTCCCGCATGAGCGCCTCGACTGTCGGCCGAACAATCTGCGAGGGAATTGCGAATCCCATGCCCGAGAACGTGCCCGAGCTGGAAATCAGGAAAGTGTTAATGCCCACCACTTCGCCGCGTGCATCCACCAGCGGCCCGCCGGAGTTGCCCGGATTAATGGCCGCGTCGGTTTGGATGAACTGTCCCGGCTTGCGTGAGTCGTCGGGAGAGGGATTCGGCCGGTTCAGCGCGCTCACGATGCCGCGAGTCACGGTGAAGCGGAAGCCGAATGGGTTGCCGAAGGCCAGCACCGTCTGTCCCGGACGCAGCTTGGTCGCATCGCCCCACGGAACGCTGGGGAAGTTCTTGCCTTCCACCTTGATCACCGCGAGATCAGTGAGCGGATCGGTGCCGATCACCTTTGCCGCCAACACTCGACGATCACTCATGGTAACGCGCACATCGACCGCGCCGTTGACCACGTGATTGTTGGTCACGATGTAGCCATCAGGCGAAACGATGACGCCGCTCCCGATTCCGTGTTCGATTTGCGGTCCTTGCTGCTGGTGCGGGTTGAATCCCGGCCCAAAGAATCTCCGCATCTCGTCGGGAATATCGGCTTGCGCTTGATCGTCTTCCTTCGCTTTCGAGGTTACGGCCACGTTGACGATTGCCGGCGTAACCCGCGCCGCCAGGTTTTCCATGGCATTGTCGAGCGCCAGCAGAGCGCTCGCGCTGTTGTCATCCAGCCCAGCCGCGGCAGGCGCCGGTGCGGCCGCCTTCGCGACCACGGGTCTCTCATGATGATAGGCGGCCAGCGATGCCACCATGCCAATAGCCAGCACGGGCGCGATCGCTAGACGTCCCATAGTTGTCTTCCAGTTTGTCATTGCTACGTTTCTCCTTTGAATTCGATTGATGTTGAACTAATTCGTTAGTTGTTGAGGTGAAAACAAATCCCTGTCTCTCTTGCCTATCTCCTAAATTGATTTCGAGGAAATCTCCGCGGAAACTTTTTGTGGAGCTTGCGGCAGTACCACCACCTGCCAGACGCTCACTCGCCACAACACCGGCACGACTTCGCCCGTGGATTGATCCTGCGTCATGATAAGCACCGCTTGCTGCATCATGACGACCGGATACTCGCGGGCGGAAGTACGCAACAACGAAATCGCAGCTGGCTGCTGCGCCGCATCACGATGCACCGCCTGTATCGCCGCCGGCGCCGTGCGATTCGATTTGAATTCTGCATTCTGCGCCTGCAACCAGGTAGGCTTCTCCATCGTGCGGCGGGAAGCGCTGCGTGCAGGCCGCTTCGCGGCTGCTTTCTTGCCATGCTTAACTTCACTTCCGTTCGTTCCGGCAACATAGGAAGCCGGAACTACCCGGCCCACAAAAGGCGAATCTCCGTAACCGCTCGCTGCCGTGGAACTGGTTACTCTCGAACTCGCTGCCATCGAAGCGTTCGGCAGCGTATTCGCCGGATCCCCGAACGCCACCAACCGGGGAGCATGCGCTGCCGTCGCCAGGCACGCCACCGAGAAGCCCGCGATCACCCAGGGCGCTGGCTTCCAGATGCCCGCCGAATTCGAACGTCTCGCATCCAGAATCTGCAAAATCCGCAACGAGGTATGCCGCATCCGTCCCACCGCCGCCTGCGCCAGCGCAATTCCACGCCGCAGCAGATTCTTCTCCGCCAGCGACACCAGGCATTTTGCATAGGCCCGCGGATTGGCAGTCTGCGCCAGCACCATGTCATCGCAAGCCATTTCCCGTTCGAGCGAGAGCCGGTTCTCCACCCACCAGACGGCGGGATGGAAAAAGAAGAGGGCGCGTAGCACCTTCTGCGTCAGGTTCGTCCAGTCGTCCCACCGTCGCAGGTGCGCCATCTCGTGCAGCACCACCGCGTTCAACTCAGCTTGCGAGAGTTCGCGCAGCGCCCAGGACGGAATCACGATCGCCGGCTTCACCAGGCCGATCGCGGTCGGAACCGGCAATTCCTCCGACACACACACTTCAATGCTGCGCCCCGATTGCTCAAGGCTTCGCATAACCGCCGTGTCCAAAGCGACCACTGTCGGCGCAGCTTCTACAGCAAGAACGCCATCATTGATGGGCGCGCCTTCTACGCGCGTATCAGGGCATCGCTTTAGCGATGCCGTTCGAGCCTCATTCGATGTGGCCCCTTTAGGGGCTGACACCGCCAATGCGCTTCCGTCGAGAACCCTGCAACTCTGGCGAATGCTTCGCAAATGCCAAAATCCCGCCACCACCCGCGCCAGTCCGATCGACGCCATCGCTGCCCACGCTGCGAACAGATACCAAGACCACGCGCGTGGCATCGTCACCGCTGCCGTGGAATGGACTACCGCATGCCCCGAACTTTCCACAAACGGCGCCAGCGCAATCGCCAGCAAGGCACAGAACCACACCGCAAACCGCGTCCCTGAATTCCGCCGTCCAATCCCGCGCAGCAGCAGCCACGCGAAGAACGCAATCAGCATGCCTTCGGCGACGCCGTTCAGCAACCTCTCCACCGTCATCTCGGCAACCAAGTGAAAATTCAAGGCGCTCATCATTCCTCAGCGATTCTCATCCAGCAGTTGCCGCAGGCGTTGCAATTCCTGCGCATCGATCCCGTGATCCTCGAGAATGTTCAACACCAGCAACTCGCGCGAATTCTGAAAAAACCTCCCCAGCAAATGTTGAATCTCGGAACGCTTAGCTTCGTCATGCTTGAGGACGGCGCGGTAAATGTGAGCCCGCCCGTCTTTCACGTGCCGCACGCATCCCTTCTTTTCCAGAATGCGGATGATGGTGAGCACCGAGTTGTAAGCCAGGGGTCTTTCCCGTGGGAGGGCCTCGAGCACTTGCTGGACGGTGGCCGACTGCTTGTCCCAAAGCACCTGCATGATGCGCAGTTCAGCTTCAGTCAGGGTGGCGGATAGCGTACGGGCCAAAACCATCCTCCAAAAAATGCTCGCTCCAATACTGACGCAGGGGAGCGGAAAACGTCAACTAAGTATTTAGTTGCTAAACCGTCGAAGCGCGTTGCCTGTCCCGAAAGATACGTATAGGTTATTTGCTATGAGCCGTTTAGCCGTGATCTGGATTCTCACGAAAGGCTGGAGCAACTGCGCCCGGTGCCGCTCTAGCGCAAACGGCGGGATATGTTTTTTGGTGTGATGGCAACAGTTCTTTAACCCGCATGGGTTCCGGAACCGGCATCACGAGGTCGTGAGTTCGTACCCAAGTTCTTTCATCGTTTTGCCCCACGATTGCTCAATCATCTTGACCGCCGAACTGGGAAGCTTCGTGCGCCAACCGCCGGACTTCGCTTCTCGCACAAATGGAATGTCTTGCCTCGTATTCTTCGTGGTGACCCATTTCTGCGATTCCTCTTTTTCGAGGGCCTGCATGTGACGCGCGGAACTCATGGTTACAGCCCGCTCGAGTCGCTCTGGTGTCGGATCAATCGCCAGTAAAGGAGCAAGTTTGCTTAGTTCACGCTTCGGGTCTTCCACCAGATCTTCGTATCTAACCAGCTTGAAACTGGCTGAGCCCCCGCGAAGACGTATCCAGCTGAGTACGTGGTCCTGCCAGGAACCTACGCGGTCAGCATAAGGAACAACCTTCGCCGCCAGGAACCTGTCGACGAACTCATCCATGGAGTATCCGTCCGGAATAACCCTGACCTTCAGGTTGTAGAAATAAAAAGAGACTGCCACATCTCGAGGGTCGCGTACGATGTAAATGACTCGGGGATAGCGTGGATCAAAGCATTCGTGACTCTTCATAATCCGAGGCAGGGCCCGAAGCTCGCGATCGGGCAACTCATAAATCGCGGGAACCAGACGTCCGACGTTGGTGAAAGTTA
>QIAI01000234.1 GCA_003224995.1 Acidobacteriota bacterium | reverse complement strand
GATCACGGCATCTCGCCTGATTCGCATTCGCTCGCCATCAGCGACCAGTCGCAGGACGATCATCGTTCCCTGGTTTACCTGGTTCCTATCGAAGGCGGGACACCCCGGCGGATCACACAGAAAGCCCCTTCCTACTGGCACGGCTGGTCCCCGGACGGAAAGACTCTCGCATTCGTCGGCGAGCGCAATGGCGAATTCGATATCTACACCATCCCGGTCACTGGCGGCGAAGAGACTCGGCTCACCACCGCGAAAGGGTTGGATGACGGGCCGGAGTATTCGCCCGATGGAAATTTCATTTACTTCAACTCGGAGCGCACCGGGCACATGCAAATCTGGCGCATGAAATCCGATGGCAGTACGCAGGAGCAAGTCACGTCAGACGAGTTCAATAACTGGTTCCCGCACCTTTCGCCCGACGGAGAATGGATAGTCTTTCTCACTTACGAGAAAGGCGTGGAGGGACATCCGGAAAACAAGGACGTGATGCTGCGTCTTATGTCGCTGCGCGATCAGAAGGTGACGGTTCTGGCGAAGCTCTTTGGCGGACAAGGCACCATCAATGTCCCCTCCTGGTCGCCCGACAGCAAACAGGTCGCGTTCGTAAGCTACCAGTTGATTCCGTAGCTTGGTCTTGTGAACAATCGAGTGCGACAGTAGCCGCCCCTTCGAAGAGCGGGCGATCTCTCGCTTCAGCGCTGGGTCGACTGCCGCACCACCAGCTTAGGGGTGATCAGGATTTTCTTGATCCGGGGCTTGCGCTTTGCCCCAATCTGCTCCATCAGGAGTTCGGCGGCTTGCTTTCCACTCTGGCCGGTGCACTGATCGACCCTAGTGAGAGGAACTGCCAGCATGTCGGAGTAGTGCACGTTGCCGGCACCCACCACGGCGATGTCGTGGGGAATACGCAATCCGGCCTCGGAAATTGCCTTAATCGCGCCAATCGCGACCGGGTCGTTGTAGCAAAAGACTCCATCGGGAACAGGCTCCTGCTGAAGCAGCTTGCGCATGGCCGTGTAGCCCGTGCTGTCCACGTAGCGCGCTCCCACAACATAGCGCGGTAGGAGTGGCAGATCGTGTTTCTGCAGCGCGTGTCGATAGCCAGCCAGACGAGCGGCGGCAATCCCGATCTTGGGGCCGCGCAAGTGCGCAATGCGGGTGCAGCCTTGAGCGATCAAATGATTGGTGGCGAGCTTGCCGATGGCCTCGTTGTCCGCTCCCACAAAGCTCGCTTGCACCCCGGCAATGGGCCGATCAATCAGGACCACCGGCACCTTGCGAGCGAGAATGTTTTCAAAAAGGTTCGAATTGGACTGCGCGGATGCGGCAATGAGTCCATCCACCTGCCGCGCCATTAACGAGTCCGACTCATTCTTTTCAAGTTCCGGATCCTCCTCGAAATACGAAATGATGACGTGGTAACCCTGCGGCCGAACTGTCTCCGCCACTGCCTTGGCAATTTCCGCAAAAAAGGGATGCGTGAAATCGGGCAGCAACAGCCCGATGGTAAAAGTCCGGCGCGTCACCAGGCTGCGGGCGATCCAGTTGGTGTGGTAATTGAGCTCTTTCGCCCGCTGCAAGACACGCTTGCGGGTAGCCACGCTGATCTTGCCCTTGTTCCGCAGGACCTTCGAGACGGTCACCACCGAGACATTTAGTCCCTTCGCAATATCGAGCATTGTGGTATCAGGGCGAAAGCGGCTTTGTCGGCTGCGGAAAAAATGAAATGCAGCACGAATCGGGAAGGACACGACCTCGGCGGTGTTTGCTATGGCGTTGAAATTAAGTCTCCGCTTCGGCGTCCGAGGTTCTCATTTTGGCATCCGCCAGGATTTTCCCGCAGCCGGTTTGATCGAACTTGCGAGGTCAGGTAATCGATTATTTACAATTGGATTATCGTTTACCCTATTTTTTCCTTGACAAACACCGCGGGAGTGAATCAGACTGCCCGCAATTTGGGTTAAACGCTAACCTGCAAAATCGATTTTTCTTCTTGACAACGTCTGGGGATCCAGCGCTTAATAGCGCTCCAGATTGGTGGGGTGCCGTAACAAAATCGTTTTTCTTCCGTGAGGCGCGTACCGCGCCTACGGCATTGTTCGCTAGGCGGAGGCTTACGCATGAGCAGAGATGTCTGCTTCGGGCGATTCCTTGGACTTCCCGCAAATGATCAGCGTGTATTCAAAAAAGGAGTGGCGATGAACCTGTTGCCTTTAAGACTGAAGGTCCTGTTCCTCTTGGCAGTGTGCCTCATCGCGGTGAGCGCGCTGGCGCAAAACAGCGGTTCCATCCAGGGCACGGTGACCGATTCTCAAGGCGCCGTCATCCCGGATGCGAGCGTGCAGGCGATCGACTCGGACAAAGGGGCTGTTGTGCGGAATGGCACCACCTCCGCCGATGGCCTGTTCGTCCTGCAACCATTACAACCCGGAAAGTACACCATCAAGGTGGACGCCAAGGGAATGAAGGGCCTCGAGCGAACCGGCATCGTTCTCGACAATCGGCAGAATCTCTCGCTCGGCGAACTCAGGGTTTCCGTGGGCAGCACGACCGAGAGCGTAACCGTGGAAGCACAAACTCCGCTGGTAGAGACCGCCACCGGCGATCACTCGGATGTCATCGACTCCAAGCTGGTGACTGAAACCAGTCTCAACGGTCGCGATTTCCAGTCGCTAGTGCGTACCCTGCCGGGCGTGGTATCGAACGACTCCAACGACTTCCGGCTGGCGTTCAACAACACAAATGCTTTCCACGTGAATGGACTCCGTGGCAGCGACAACAATTTCTTTCTCGACGGCGCGGTGAACACCGACGTCGGAGCCAACGACGGCCAGTACACCCAGCTGAGTATGGACGCCATCGGCGAATTCAAGATTCAGAGCAACAACTTTGCCGCCGAATATGGCCGCAACCCCGGCGTCCTGCTGGCTGTGAACACGAAGGCGGGTACCAAGCAATTCCACGGCACCTTGTATGAGTTCCACCGCGAAGACGCGTTTGATGCCTCACCGCCGTTCAGTAAGGGAGTTAAGAATTACATTCGCTTCAATCAGTACGGCGGAAATCTCGGCGGCCCAATTCCTCTCCCCCACTACAAGAACAAGCTGTTCTTCTTTTTCAATTACGAGGGCACGCGGGGCATTCAGCCCGGCAACGCGCAGTTTAATTCGCAGAACATTGCCGGCTTAGGACGAGGGTACGAACTTCCCAACCCGGCGATTCTGAACGTTACACCAGCCGGACTCGACCTCACGGCCCTCTACACGGGAGTTTGCGATCCGGTAGCCCGGACAAACTGCGCCGGACTGACGAATTTCAATAATGGTCAGGTCTTTGTCCCAGGTTCCACCCACTATACCGGCGGTCAACTCGACAGCGGAACTCCAATTTGCGGTACCGCAGCGAGCCCCTGCAACATTATTCCCACTTCCCTACTCAGCTCTCAGGCCGGTGCCTTTGCAAACTATTTCAGCAAGGGATATCAGGCAAACGCGGTTCCCGATCCCAGCACCGTTAATCCGGCTACCGGGTTGGCCACGAAGTTCTTCAACCCGTTCAACGAAAGATACAACTTCAAGAAGCACCAGGAGGTCGCGCGCATCGATTGGAACATCAACGCGAAGACTAACTTTTTCTTCCGTTGGGTTGACGACTCGCAGCAGGAGCAATATCACAACCTGTTCGATTTTGCCGACTATCAATCTCGTGAATGTGATCTCCCCCACCACCACGAATGAGTTCATCTTCAGCTACAACCACCTCACCCAGGTTGTCGACATCGTGCCGGGCACGTCGAAAGCGATCTATGACCGCTCGCAGCTCGGGTTCACTTTTCAGGAACTCTATCCACTGTCGAACGTGGATAACCGCGCTCCTGTGCTCAACAACTGCTGCAATGGAACTTTCACCGGCGGCTCGTTCCATCCCAGCTGGCACAGCGAAGCTCGTCAATTCACTTGGACGGATAACGTAACCAAGGTCCTGGGATCTCACATCATCAAAGCAGGTGTGTTTTTCGACTACAACCAGGCGGGACAACAACCAGTTTGGCAAGACACGACCTTCATCGACTTCAGTACCGGGGCCTCCAATCCGAATGACACCGGAAACTATCTCGGCAACGTGTTCACCGGTTATTACAACCAGCTGCAGCAAAGTAATGGAGTATTTTTTGGCGCATTCCGCTTCCATCAAGTCGAAGCATTCGGCCAGGACACATGGAAGGTAAACCGCAAACTCACCCTCGATTACGGTCTGCGCTGGGCCTACTTAGGTCCTACGTATACTGTGCAGCCCTTCTTCCAGAATTACTTCGATCCCGCGCGCTACAACCCCGCGAATGCAGTGACCCTTAACACCACTCAGGGAAACTACTTTGGCGCAATTTGCAGCCCAGCTTTGGCCGCATTGCCGGACGGCGCGTCTTGTCAGGGGCTAAGCAATTTCGGTGATCCCTTCAATGGCATTGTCCAGGAGGGACATGGCATCCCGCCTGGATTTGCTGATCACAAGTACGCCAATTTTGGTCCGCGCGTAGGTTTCGCCTACGACCTGTTCGGGGATGGCAAGACCGCAATCCGAGGCGGGTTCGGCGTTTTCTATGAGCGCATTCGGCAGAACGTCAACAGCTTTGACGGTCTCGGCAATCCGCCCCTCAGCTACACGCCAACCATCTTCGGACAGAGAATCGATAATCTGAATCCGGGTCTTGTCACCGGTATCCGGTCCCCGGTGAACCTGAACGCGTTTGCCAAGCAGGGACAAATTCCGACGACATACGGCTACAGCCTTGGAGTGCAGCGCGAATTGCCGTGGCGTATGGGACTTGACGTCACCTATACCGGGAACCTAGCGCGCCACCTGCAATACCAGTACAACCTGCAGGCCACACCCGTCGGTTCGTTCTTGACCCCTCCTCCCGGTGGTCTGCCGTTTGTCGCTGCCTACCAGGGATATAACAACATCAACTTCACAAAATATGATGCCAACAGCAGCTACAACGGTCTGCAAGTTAAACTCATGCGCCGCTTCACCAACCGCCTGACGTTGACTGCGGACTACACCTGGAGTCGAGCCATGGACATCACGGATTCCGATACTCCCGGAGCAGATCCGGGAGTGCCGGGAGGATCCTCGGGTGGCAATCTCACCGATCCCTTCCATCCACACTTGGATTGGGCGCCCGCAGGATTTGATCGCACCCATGTTTTCAATTTGAACTATGTCTACAGCTTGCCCGAACTCCGCTCCAGCGGGGCGTTGAAATACCTTCTCGGCGGTTGGCAAGTCAGCGGTATCACCCGCTTCTGGACTGGCACGCCGCTCAATGTCTACATGTCGGGAAGCGACACCTACAATGGAAACGCGGGAAATTTCATTGGTCTCGTTCGTCCTGACCGGGGCAGCGGATCAGCTTATCTCGACCAGGGCAACCATGTGAACTGGTTGAACCCTGCAGCCTTCGTGGCACCCGCGGACGGCACCGTCGGCAATATCCGGCGGAATGCCTTCCGCGGTCCTGGAATTAACAACTGGGATATATCGCTCTTCAAGAACATTAATTTCTCGGAGAGCCGGTATCTACAGCTGCGACTCGAGTCCTTCAACACCTTTAACCACACGCAGCCTGCAAACGTGAATACCACCTTTACTGCTCCTGGTGAGGGACAGCCCGTCGACGCCCACAGCACGACTCAAGGCGCGAACAGTGGCAACATCAATGGTTATCGCAACCCACGCAACGTGCAGTTGGGAATCAAGCTCTACTTCTGATCCCGATTGCCCAGCCAGGGCCGTGCTCTTCTCCTCCGCAGGGAGCACGGCCTTGTTTTTTTCAGTGGTATTCTGGAACTGCGATGTTGATTAGGCTTGTGGCGTTTGCTCTCTGGGCCGCTTCCCTTCTGGCTGCAGAGAATCCCAGCAATCAAAAAATCTTTGAGCGCGCCTCCCAGGCTCTGAAGGCGGGCGAATATATTGCCGCCGAAAATGGATTTCGACAGGTTTTAAAAACCGATCCCCGCAATCTTGGGGCATTAGGAAATCTTGGCGTGGTTTACACCCGCACCCAGCGCTATGCCCGCGCAATCGAGGTCTACAAGCAAGCGTTGGCGGTCAGCCCGCATGAATCCGGCATTCTGCTGAATTTGGGATTGGCCTATCTCAAGCAGGAGGATTACACGCATGCGGTCCCGTTTTTCCGGCAACTACATCAGCGCGATCCACAGAATAAGCAGGCTACCGATCTTCTGGCCACGTCTCTCGTGTTAGGCAGCCAACCACAGGCTGCGCTCAATTTCTTGCAGCCCATGGACAAGCAATCGCTGGGGCCAGTTGCCATTTATTTCATGGGAGTGGCGTACGCTCGCACCGGACAAGTAGAAGCCGGCAAACAATTGTTTTCCCAATTGCTCAGCAATAACAGTACGCGGGCCCAGGCCAGCTTTCTTCTAGGTAAGGGCTATTACGATTCTAAACTCTTCGAGCAGGCGGAACAGTCGTTCAAAGATGTTCTGCAGATGGACCCTCAATTTCCCGGCGCTCACCGCGAGCTTGGCATGGTTTACGTCAGCATGCGCAAAAATGAGGAAGCCGAAAAGGAGCTTCGCCTCGCCGTGCAAGAAGATTCGAAGGACGCCGTGGCAATCTATTTTCTCGGCGGCCTGCTGGTGCAGAGTGAGCGCTACGCTGACGGAATTCCCTTCCTGGAACAGGCTCGCAGCCTCGATCCGGACTCCTGGGCGACATACCTTTATTTGGGAAAGGCCAAGCTGAAGTTGCATGAGAACGCGGACGCCGTCCGTTATCTGCAACAGGCGGCCGAAATGAATCGCGACGAAGCCAGCGTTTTTTATCTCTTGGCGACGGCCTTCCGCGCTACCGGCCGCGAGCAAGAAGCGCGCGCCGCCCTGCACCGGGTTTCGGAGTTGCACACGACGTCGCTGGAGGTTGATCGGCGCATGCACGATGCCATGGTGGCGGGTGCGCGCTAGCTCCCGGAGCTCAACCGCATGCGGGTTCCCTTAGAATGAAGCGATGATAGCAATCATCAGGCGTCGATGAAAACAAATTCGCAACGAATTGCCGGCCGGCCGCCCGCTCCCACTTCATTCTGGATTTCTTTATTCCTTCAGTTCACCTTTCCCCTCTCATTGCTGGCACAGGGTGGCCATCCCAAGCCGACTCCACCCCCGGCGGGAGTGAAGGAGATCAAATGTCACGATCGGCCCATTCCGCAACTGCAAGATGTGACCCAGAAAACGGGCATTAAATTCGAGCATCTGGTCGCGCCCGAGCAGAAGTACATTCTTGAATCGATGAGCGGCGGCGTGCTGCTCCTCGATTACGATCGCGATGGATGGGTAGACATCTATTTCACCAACGCGCCTACGCTCGAGATGGCGAACAAAGGTGAGAAGGCTCGCAGCGCGCTCTATCACAACAACCACGACGGTACCTTCACGGACGTCACCGACAAAGCCGGAGTGGTTAGCCCGTGTTTCGCCAATGGCGGCGCGGTCGGCGATTACAACAATGACGGCTGGCCGGACATGTACATCACCTGCCTCGGCGGGAATGTCCTCTATCGCAATAATGGCGACGGGACGTTTACCGACGTCACCGCCAAATCCGGATTGGCGGATGGGCGATGGTCGACCGGGGCGGCTTTCGGGGATTACGACGGCGACGGCTTTCTGGATCTGATGGTGGCGAACTATGTCGAGTTCAATCTCGCCGCGCCGCCGCCCTTCGGCAATGGGATCAATTGCAAGTACAAGGGAAT
>QIAI01000233.1 GCA_003224995.1 Acidobacteriota bacterium | reverse complement strand
CTTTTTCGAGGGCGCCGCCGGGCGCAAGCGCAAAGGAAGTGTAATTCGGCTGGTTGAGCTGCGGACGCGATGGATCCATCGCTTTATTCACCACCGCGAGCGTGTCGCGTGCGATGCCGATACTTACCGGGTTGGTTCCGCCCGATGAAAAAGGAGATCCTGGGACCAGTGAAAGTCTTCCATTGGTCGAAACGTGGAACACCGCAATCGTGTCAGAGCCAGAATTTACCGCGTAGAGCGTCGTGCCTTCGGCGTTAGTGATCACATTCTGGTCTGAATCGAAAGGACCTAGTTTCAGCGATAGATCAAAGACACCTTTGCCGCCAGTCGGGAACTCGCCCAAAGGGGACAGTGTGCCATCACTGTTTCGGAATGCCAGGATTGAGTTGTGGTCGGCGCGATTGCTCTCCACATATACAACGCTGTCTTGTGCCGAAGTGATAAGCGGGAAAAAGAGAGTTGTGAGCAGGAGCGGGGCAAGGGATGGTCGAAAACGCATGGTCATTCCTTTTCTTGGGTGGCTGCCAGATGGCCACTTGCCGGATTCGAGCATGAAGTCGCTCCACAATCCCAAATCCCCCTCTGTGCTTTGCTGTATTTTTAGGAAATCGCTCGCAGGATGCTGAATGTAACGAAAATGTCAAAAGCCGCTCTCCTCACCAACCTCGCTGTGCGAGCCTGCATCTGCTTAGGCGCAATGCGCTCTCTGCTCGCGGTGTTCTTTTTGTGCGTGCCCGGCGTGTGTGCGCCAGTGACACCGTACGTCGGCGCTATCGGGGGGATTGCAACCCTGTCGGCCGATGCTGGCTCGCAGTCGTCCGCACAAGGGTTGAGGCTTTCTTCTTACAGTCCACGAAATGGGGGCGCGTTAAACATTTTTGCGGGCGCGCATCTGCACGATTACTTCAGCTTGCAGCTGAACTACATCTGGAATCGAAATGATCTGGTCCTGAACTCGTCCGGATCGGGATCGAACACGTTCTATCAGCAGGCCCGCACGAGCTCACAGCACGCCGGTGTCCTGGATTTTCTGATCTATTTTCGCAAAAGAAGCAGCTGGATACGCCCGTATCTTGGGACTGGCGGTGGAATCATTCATCTGAATAGTAGCGCCGGGCGTTTGATTAGCTCCGGAGGAACGCCTGTGCTGCCGCCGTCTACGTTCTCCTCAACTCGACCGGTCTTTCGATCCCATGTGGGCATGGATATTCGAATCTGTCGCAAACTTAGTTTTCGCTACAGCTTTAGCGAGTTCATTGGGAAGAACGATATCAGCAAGCACCTGTCACCACCAGCTCCGCGCGGGCTGGCCAATTTCCAGAATCTGTTCGGATTTGTAATGAGTTTCTGAGATCAGCCCTTAAAAGCAACATAGGGACAATGCGGCCAGTAAATCGGCGCATTATCGAATGCTTCCCCGAGTACGCGCGCATGACAGACACGGCAAAAGAAGCGTGACTTTGCACTTTCTCCAAGCGGCGCGATCTGCACCAGCTTTTCGAACACGCATATCCCGAAGCCCGAAGCCACCGTTTCATCCAGGCTGGCCAGCGGCCCGCTCGACTGCTGCTCTTTGACCAGGGCGGAATAGAGCCTCGCCTTGAGAGACGAGGGGGCACGCGCACCCATCTCCTCCGGTGTCCCGGCCAGCAAGCGGTCGAGTTCCCGTTCCTCTTCAGGATTGCTCATCATTCCACCTCTTTTTGAAGGATTCACGCGCCCGAGCCAGCAAACGTTCGATGGCTTTCTCTGTCTTGCCGGTCAACTCGGCCATATCGCGAAGACTCTTTCCGTCGCGGTAACGCCAGGTAAGCGCCAATCCGTAGGCTTCGGGTAATCGGGCGAGTGTTCTCTGCACGCGGTCCTCATCGACCGTGCCATCCAACGGGGTGTCAAACTGAAGACTGGGTGCGAGATCCCCGGCGGTGGCATCATCTTCCTGCACTTCCGCCTGCCGGATGCGCTTGCGGTAATAGTCCTCGATCTTGTGCCGCGCAATTCCCAGAATCCAGGAGCGCAGACCAGCCTCTCTGCGAAAACTTGCCAAGTTCCGCCACGCAGAGAGCAAAATCTCCTGCATGACGTCTTCCACCATGTCCGTACGAGGCATGAGACCTCGGCGTACAACGGGATAAATCCAATCCGAGCAGCATGAAACGAACTCCGCCGTTGCCTTGCGATCTCTGCGCAACACCGCGGCAACCAGCAGGGCCTCGGGGCTTTCAGCCGGTTCTCCTCCCGCCGGGATTTGCGCTAAGGACGTCACCGTTATCAGCTTATCTCCTGCTCTGTCATCTCAATAGTCGCAGCGCAGGCCCTTTAGCCCCCTCAGTCAAACGCTCATATGGCACTTTGGGTTCACGGAGTCGCGTAACGAACTGCGGGCAGGCAAAAGGTAATCCAACTGACGTTAACCAGTGTTCACACTTGTAACTCGACGCCTACGAGTAGCAGTGCAATCCCAAAGTGCACAGGAATGTGCCTAGAAGCCCGCCAATGCCTTAATCCCCTGCGCTTCCACGCATTCGTACACTTTCCCGGCGGACAGGTTCTTGAATTCCTCGCTGCGGCCGCTGGGCCACAAGATCACAACGCGATCGATCTGATCGCGTTTGCCGACGCCGAAGGTTACGGGTAACTCGGACTGCGAGAGATAGCTGGAGCCGCTTTTCACCATTCGCGACTGCGTCACGCCGCCGGCTTCGATGCGTATTTCGGCGCCAATGGCGTCCCGGTTGGATTTCGTCCCAGTCAGCTTGAAACGGATGCTGTGGTTGCCGGCGCTTTGGTTGTTGCGGTAGAGATAGGCGGGTCCGTTATTGGTGGTGATGAGTAGATCGACGTCGCCGTCGCGATCGAAGTCTCCGCAGGCGACGCCGCGGCCGACTTTGGATTGCGCGAATTCTGCTCCGGCCTCCGGGGCGACATCGTGAAAGATTCCTTTGCCATCGTTCAGAAAAAGTTGCGGCGGCTGGGCGTAGCCGACGTTGCCGCGAATGTTGCGGACCGTGTCGTCGATGTGGCCGTTGGCGACGGCGAGGTCGAGGAAGCCGTCGAGGTTCGCGTCAAAGAACGCGCATCCGAAGCCCAGGCTGTTTTTCGAAGCCAGGCCAACGCCGGATTGCGTGGAGATGTCCTCGTAGACGCCCTTCTTCACTTCGCGGTAGAGGCCGATCATCTCGTTGTCGAAGTTGGTAATGGCGATGCCTGCGGTTCCAGAGTTGGTGAAGTCTCCGGTGTCGATGCCCATGCCGGCGCGGGCTTTGCCTTCGGTGCTGAGCGCGATGCCGGCGTCCATCCCGATGTCGCGAAAGGTGCCGTTCTGCAGGTTGCGATAGAGCTTGTTGGGCTGCGTGTCATTGGCGACCAGCAGGTCGGGCCAGCCGTCGTGGTCGTAGTCGAGCATGGCGACGCCGAGCGCTTTCGAACTGCTGTCGAAAATGCCGCTCCGGGCAGTCACGTCTTCAAACGTGCCGTCGCCGCGATTGTGGAAGAGCCACGAAGTCTCTCCGCGGTAGGCCTCGGGAGTGCAGTAGGACTTGTGCTTGCCATCCAGGCTGCAGAAGACATCGTGTTCTGGTGACCACTTCACGTAGTTGCAGACGAAGAGGTCGAGCAGGCCGTCGCGATCGTAATCGAACCAGAGGGCGGAGGTGCTCAGAGCCTGGCGTCCCCCAAGCCCGCTTTTCTGCGTGACGTCAACGAAGCTGCCTTTGCCGGTATTGCGGAACAGGCGATTCTGGCCGACGCAGGTGATGAGGATGTCGGGAAAGCCGTCGTTGTTGTAGTCGCCGACAGCGACGCCCATGCCGTACATTTCGAGGTCGAGCCCGGCGGCGCGGGTGACGTCGGTGAAGCTGCCGTTGCGATTGTTGCGGTAGAGGCGGAGCGTGCTGCGCTGTTTTTGGTGGCCCGGCCAATCCATGCCGTTGATCAGGAGAATATCCTGCCAGCCGTCGGCGTCGTAATCAAGAAAGCCGCAGCCGGAGCCCATAGGCGCCGCTGTTGTGATGGAACTGGAGACCGGCAGCGGCGGTGACGTCGGTGAGGGTGAATCCAACATTCGAAGCCGGTGAAGCCCATGCGATTGGACCACGTAACGACGCGGCCGATGCGGCTCCGGCCATTCCCAGCAGGAACGAGCGGCGGTTCAAGGGATATTCACCAACCCATTGCGGATTGCGTAGACCACGAGTTCGGCGGCCTTGTGAATGCCGAGCGTGTCCATGATATTGGCGCGGTGCACGGCGACGGTATTGACGCTCAGGCTGAGCTGGTCGGCGATTTCCTTGTTGGATTTTCCGTCGACAATGAGTTGCAGGATTTCCATTTCCCGAGGAGTAAGGCCGCCATTGCGCTCGCCTTTGAGCGACGCGCGGCGAGCGACCTGGGGATCGAGCACCTGCTGGCCTTCGGCAACTTTGCGGATGGCGGCGGGAAGTTCTAGGTCGACCGCATTCTTCAGTACGTAGCCACGGGCCCCGGCCTCGAGAGCCTGGCGCACGAGAGTTTCTTCGGAATGCATGCTGAGCATGAGGATGGCTTGGTCGGGCATGGTCTCGAGGATTTTGCGCGTGGCGATGAGGCCGCTGGTGCCGGGCATGGCGCAATCCATAACGACCACGGTGGGCTTGAGTTGCTTGGCGAGGCGGACTGCCTCAGCACCATCGCCCGCTTCACCGACGACTATCATATCGGGCTCGTCTTCAAGCAGGCGCCGAAAGCCGCGGCGAACCAGGCTGTGATCGTCCACCAGAAGTACTGAGATTTTATTCGGCATGCAACTCCGCTTTCTCCCGAGGTACCCGCAGACGAACCAGCGTGCCGCCAGTTCCGGGCTGGCGGAATTCCAAAGTGCCGCCTAACAGCTCGGCGCGCTCGCGCATGGCGACCAGCACAATCCCTGTTTTGGACCCGTTCATCGAGAAGCCCTTCCCGTGATCTTCCACTTCAAGCTCGAGTTCCCTGGCGGTGAAGTGCAAACGAACCCAGGCGGCGCGGGCACCGGAGTGCCTCGCGACGTTGTTCAGAGCCTCCTGCAGCACGCGATAAACGTGAATGCCGGCGCTGCCGCTCACCGGAAAGGACGCTCCAGATTTTTCGTAGATTATGTCAGTTCCGGTCTGCTTTTCCACCGTGGCCAGGTACCAGTCTACCGTGCTTTCGAGGCCGGCCTCGTCGAGCATCACCGGATGTAATGCCTGCGAGAGGCTGCGTACCGTATCCAGCGTGGTCTGCGTGATGTCCCGGACCTCGGTTAACTCCGTGTGAAGTGGCGAATTTTCGGGAGTATGTTTCTCGGCGCGCCCGAGCATGGCGCCCACCGCGGTGAGGATCTGGCCGAATTCGTCGTGGAGTTCGCGGGAAATATGGCGCAGGGTGGATTCCTGGGTGGAGATGAGTTTCTGCGCAAGCTCGCTGCGCTGCTCGGAGAGGATGGCCAGCTGCGCGAAGAGCCGGCGGTTGGTGTGGATCACATACAGGCTGGTAAGCAGGATGGCGGTGAGCGTCGCGCCCAGAAAGAGATAGACCTGGCGCTGGACCCGATCGTAAATCTGCCGGATCTGCTGGTTCGCCTGCTCTTCGCTCTCGTTGTTTGCGACCAGCAGGCGAGCCACGGCGCTGCTCAGCGCGGACTGGCGGGCTTGCAGGCTGAGACGGATCTGAGACCGGGCTTCTTCCGGCTTGCCGCTTTGTGCGAGCGCAAAAGTGCGGTCGACCGCATCCCAGAATTGCAACAGCGAACTGGCAAGGTATTGTCTCTGTTCGGGCGTTCGATGGGTGGGCGCCAGATCTTCTTCCGTCTTGAGGGCGCTATCCAGATCAGAGCGAATGCGCTGGAATTGCGCCGTCCATGCCGTGAGGGGATAGGGCTCAGTATTGTCGAGCATGTCGCGCATGGCGAGCCCGAGGGAGTTGAGATCGTTCTGGACGCGCAGGAGTTGGAGGGAGTCGCGGCGATTGCGATCGACCAGATTGTTCTGCAGGGTGCGCAGGCCGGAGATCTGCTGCGTGGTATACCACGAATAAGCGACGACCGCGGCC
>QIAI01000232.1 GCA_003224995.1 Acidobacteriota bacterium | reverse complement strand
CGACTACATGATTCATCGTCATGGATTTCTATGCGCCACGCCGCAGGTGCAGATCAGCGTCGGCTTCCAGCAGTCCTTGGGCGCGGGCATTTTCGGCGGCGATGGGTTCCTCCTGCAGCATGTTACCGGCCAGGGCACCGCCTGGATCGAACTCTCGGGCGAGTTGATCGTGAAAGATCTGCAGCCCGGCGAGACCTTGCGCGTCCATCCTGGACACGTGGGTGCGTTCCAAACCAGCGTATCGTTCCAGATCACCACGATCCCCGGCATCAAGAATATGATCTTTGGAGGCGACGGCATCTTTCTCGCTTCCCTGACCGGTCCTGGTAAAGTTTGGCTGCAGACCCTGCCCATCTCCAAACTCGCGCACAAGCTGATGGAGTACATGCCCGCCCCGTCACGAGAAGCGACTCAGGGTGGCGTGGTGGGCGGTATCGTCGGCTCCATCCTCGCGGTCGGCGTCCAATTGGATCCGTCACTGAAGGAACGTGCATTTAGAATGTGCTCTCATGGCAACCAACACCACTGCCCTCATTACTGGCGCTTCGGCCGGGCTCGGCTACGAATTCGCCCACCTCTTCGCGCGCGACCATGTCAACCTGGTGCTGGTGGCGCGCAGCGGCCCGAAGCTGGCGGAACTTGCCGGGCAACTTCGCCAGCAGCACGGCATCACCGTAAAGACGATTCCCCTCGACCTTGGCCTGCCGCAGGCCTCGCAAACTCTCTTTGAAGAGACTCGCCGGGCCGGCATTCACGTCGACGTCCTGGTGAACAATGCCGGCTATGGCATGGCCGGCACTTTCCACGAAATTCCGCTCTCTGAGTCTTACGGCCAGATCCAGCTGAACGTGACTGCCCTCACTTTGTTGACTCGGCTCTATCTCGGACCCATGCTGGAGCGGCATTCTGGAAAGATCATGAACGTGGCTTCCACCGCAGCCTTTCAGCCTGGACCGCTGATGGCCGTTTACTATGCGACCAAGGCCTACGTGCTGTCATTCTCCGAAGCACTGGCAGACGAGTTGCGCAACACGGGAGTCAGCGTGACCTGCTTTTGTCCGGGAGCCACCCTCACCGAATTTCAGAAGCGTGCGCAAACCGAGAACTCGCGTCTGTTCAAGCAACTCTCCCCCATGGATGCGAAGACTGTCGCCGAACGCGGCTATCGCGCGCTTATGGATGGCAAGACGCTGGCGATCGCCGGGTTTCGCAATTGGATGGTGGCAGAGTCCGTGCGCTTTGCACCGCGCAAGCTGGTCACCGCAATCTCACGCTGGGTCGCAGAGCCGGTGAAGTGATTTCAGTCCTTGCCAACCCCGCGGTTCATGATTAACCAGCGGAGTGCAACATTCCACGGAACACATTGCAGAGTTCGTTGATTTCCAGGTTAGTGATTCGGGACTGGGTGCACGCTGGGGTCGAGGTCAGGCCAGCCATTTCTGACGCTCCGGCCGCATGGACGAGAGCCGGGTCATCGCCGTCACCATCACGCTCGACAGCAACTGCATCGTCGAGACGTCGCGGTGATCGAAGGCATAGGGAATCGAGGAGAGCACTTCGAACACGCCCAGGGTGCGGCGGTAGTGGCGAAGCGGGGCCACCAGAATGGAGCGGGCGCCAAGGCGGCGGCAGCTGGCAAGGTCGACGCGGGGATTGCTTTCGGCGTCGTGGCACAGCAGAATTTCTCCGGTGCGGACGCATTCGGCCGACAAGCCTGAGTCCGTTTGCAGATGAACCCCCAGGTCCGGAGCGGTGCGGCCGGTGCGAGCGCGGCAGACAATTTCCGCTCCGCTGCGTAAGGCGATGGCAGCGCCGGTGGCACGGGTCAGCGACTGCGCACGCTCCGCGATGATGTTGATGCCGGGCTCGAGATCGAGTTCGCCGCAATGAATTTCCGGCTCGCTTTCCGGAGCCTCGCCACGCAGGCGAGCGGCTTCTGACATGCCCACGGTTCGGAGGTGATGGCGTCCGGCTTGCATCGCGACCGAAGCAGCCGGCTTCTTGTCGCCGAGGGGAATGGGTTCCGGCACGGTGCGCAGCAGATCGCGTACTAACCGATCGAGCTCGACATCTTTGATCAGGTGAGCCGTTTCTTTTCCGCGTAGCGACCCACCGAGCACGCGCGACAGGCTGAGCATCGCTTTACTTCCGCACGCCAGGCAATACGGAGTCGTGTTCTCACTGATCAATTCACATTCTGCGCAGAAGACCGCGCTTTGCAGAGAAAGGAACTGCGCTTTTTGAGCGGTAACCCAACCTAAATACATTCTTTGATTGCTCCCGCAGGCAATGCGTTGGAGAAAAGTAAATGCACCGCGGCAAGGGCAGAAGTGACCGCGCTGGTTCGAGGCTGTGGATAAAGTTTTTTATTCGCGAGAGTGAAACGATTCCGTGCGTGGGACGACAATAGTTAGAGACAGGTCTCAGGTCTCAGGCTCTAGGCTCGGCAAGGATTTTTCGGCGGCACCTTGTCTTCTGAAGAACACGTTCTTGAATGTTGGAAGGGCGACCGACGTACGAAACGGGGCCAACAACATCGATCCGAAAGGTCTAGGGAGATTGCCGAGCGGAGCGGGAGGCCTGGCGTCGGGAACCGCTCCTCGAGTGGCCAGAACCAGGTGCAGGGACCCCGCCGCAGGAGCCAAAAAGGTACTTCCGGCGGCCTTTTGAACCGCTGACAGGCGGGGGACACGGGTATATACTTTGAGCTTCTCGCGCGGGCTGGCGTGAGGGCATCAGCCCCAGGATTCCCCCTTGACGCGAGATTCTGTCTTCCCTTAGCCAAGTCTAGGATCCATGGGTGAGCAGGGCCGATTCCGGGGTGGACCTTCGCCAACGCAAGCCGATGGTGGGGCGGCAGTTCGTTCGCCCTCCAGCGCTCCGGGAAGTTCCCCGTCCGATTTACCGCCGCCATCTGACGCTCCAACCCTGGTCCCCGGGTCCGCCTCAGATGCACCCACGCTAGCGCCTTTGTCGCCGCTCTCCTCTTCGGAAATGCCTACGCTTGCTGATGCTTCGGCGCCACCTCGCAGCGGTGTGCCTACGCAGGCATTCCATATTCCTCAGCCGGTGCTGAATGCAGGTGCCGTTCTGGGGGGGCGCTACCAGATTCTGCAGACGCTGGGCGAGGGCGGCATGGGGGCGGTCTACAAGGCGCGCGATCTGGAATTGGACCGGATGGTCGCGCTGAAAGTGATCCGTCCGGAGTTAGCGAAAAATCCCGCGATCATTGATCGCTTCAAAAAAGAGCTCCTGCTCTCGCAAAGGGTCACACATCGCAACGTGATCCGCATTTACGACCTCGGGGAAGGCGAGGGCGTGAAGTTCATCACCATGGAGTTCATCGAGGGCCAGGACCTGCGGACCCTCATCCACGAACGAACCAAGTTTTCTCCGGAAGAAGCCGTGCAGGTGATGGAGCAGATCTGCCTGGCGCTGGACGCGGCCCACCAGGTGAATGTGATCCATCGCGATCTGAAGCCGCAGAACGTGATGCGCGACCTGTCCGGACGAATTCTGGTAATGGACTTCGGGCTGGCGCGGACGTTTGAAGGCGACGGCATGACCCAGACGGGTGCGCTGGTCGGCACCATGGAGTACATGTCTCCGGAACAGGCGTTGGCCAAGGAACTGGATCAGCGCTCGGATGTTTTCAGTGCGGGACTGATTTTCTACGAACTGCTGACTGGGCAGATGCCTTACCGCGCCGATAGCGCGCTGGCCAGTCTCATTCGCCGGACGCAGGAGCGGGCCAAGCCCATCTCCGAGCACGACGCCACGATTCCGCAGAATCTCAGCAACATCGTCAGCCGATGTCTGGAACGCGAGCCCGCGGCGCGCTATCAGAGCGCGAAAGAACTGTTACGCGATCTCGAGGCATGGCAGGGCAAGCGGGCGGCGGGAGCCATTGCCTTTGAGAGCGTCAAGCCCTGGGGACAGACCATTCCGTGGCAGTGGATTGGCGGAATCGCCGCAGTGCTTTTGCTGGCAGTCGTCGGGTTCGTGTTCCGCGACAACCTTCGGGTGGTGCGGCGCTCGTCCATTCCTACGGCAAATGCGGAAGTGTCCCTGGCGATTCTGCCCTTCCGAAATGCGTCGCAGGATGCTTCGCTGGACTGGTATGGCCCCACCTTGGCCGACATGCTGAGTTCCGATGTCGGGCAGTCGGCGCATTTGCGTTCGGTTTCGCCGGATCGCCTGCACCAGGTGCTGCACGATTTGCGGATCGGCGCCGACACCACGGTGGATCCCACCATTCTGCGGCGGGTCGGCGAATCGAGCAATGCTGATACGGTGGTCTGGGGACAGTACGCGAAGTTTGGCGACCAGATCCGCATCGATGCGAACATCCAAAATCTGAAGAACGGGCAGACCACCGCGCTCAAGGCGGAGACCACGGAAAAGGCCTTACCAGCGGCCATCGACACACTCGCGGAGAGCATTCGCAAGAATCTGGCGTTGTCCACCGATCTGATCAAGGAATTGAAGGCGCAAGCCTTCGCGCCGACCAGCAGCTCGATTGACGCTTTGCGCGACTACAACCA
>QIAI01000719.1 GCA_003224995.1 Acidobacteriota bacterium | reverse complement strand
CGGCATCAGTACGAGCTTCGGCTGCTTTGACGCGATGAACTGTTTGAGCGCAGCCACGTAGCCGTCGGCGGTATAACGCTCGAGCTGGGAAGATTCGACCGCATACACGTTCGCAACTTTTATCTTGGCGATCTCCTGGGCAACTGGATCGATGTTGCCGCCCACTACCGCAGCTTCCAAGCTCCACCCTGTCTCTGCGGCGATGGCTTGTGCGGCGGTAAGCGTTTCGAGCGAAACCCGGTTCAGTTTGCCTTCCCGCTGTTCGACAACGACCAGTAATGTGTCTGCCATGGACTCCTTCATGAAGTGCGCGCAGCGCGACATCGGATACAAGGGAAAAAGCTGGGATCGCAGAGCCCAAAGTAGCAACCTCTTTAAGAAGCTGCGGTCTCGGTGATCACCGATTTCCCTTCTGTGCTTCGAGTTCGCTCTTGGATGTGTTCTTCAACCGCTGCAAGCCCAGCCCGAGCAGAAAATACGCGCCCATGCTGTCCGGCAACAGCAACCATCGATAACTTGCCGGCCAACGGTGCGGCCAGAAGGCCAGCAGGAAGGCGACATGCGAAAGAATGACCGCACCCAAAATCGCGAGAATGCGCGCTTTATAGGGCGCGACGACTTCCTTGGAATCGGCGAATCCTCTCACTCCGCTCCTCTGCCCCCATTCGCAGCCGCAACCTTCTCACCCGTGTTCGCTCAACCAGGCCCCACAGGATCAGCGCCGAGCCGATTCCCGCTGAAACCGCGCACATGGTACTGAAAAATGAGTTGCCGCTGCCCAGGTCCCAGCCGACCCACACCAACAGCACACATGCAAACGCAAGAAGAAAGCCTCCCAGCACCATGAGAGTGCGAGTTAGATTGCGGCTATCGTCAATCCGGGACTCCAGGTCCGGCCCCATGTATCCCAACCGGTCATGTGCATGGCGCAAGTGATCGTCGTCCAGAATTCCCTCTTCCAGGCGACTCAACGACTACCGTGACGATGCTCATCGATGCGCTGTGATTCACTTCCCTTTTCCGGAATCGCCATACATCCTCCTGAATACTCCCTCCGACCCTATTCAGTTCGATGCAGATGGCAGAGACCGAGATCAAAGCACGCGGACCTCGTTTTTCAGTTTATCAACCAACTTCTTAGCAACTTCAGCTGCCGATCCTTCCAGCATCTCGGTTCTCTTCTGTTTCTGTGGAAGATAAAGCTTCTCGATCTTCTGCAGGTTCGGGCCTAAGGCCTGCTGGATTTCTCCGTGAGTTACCTTGCGCAATGGCTTGTTCTTGGCCTGCTTGATTCCGATCAACGTCGCATAGCGCAGCTTATTGATGCCAGACTGAATCGTAAGCACGGAGGGAAGAGGCATTTCGAGATGCTGAAAAAATCCAGCTTCGAGCTCGCGCTTGAGACGAATACCGCCGTCGCTCTTTTCAATACTCATGATGATGGTCGCATGTGGCCATCCCAGGATCTCGGCCAGCAAGACTCCGGTTTGCGCGTAACCGTAGTCATCGGATTGGAGACCCGTGAAAATCAGATCGAATTGCTCTCCTTTGATCGAAGCAGCAATTGCCTTTGCGGTATTCAGTGAATCCAGGCCAACAAACTCGTTGCCTTCAAGGTGAATGGCGCGATCGGCACCTTTGGCCAGGGCTTCACGTAGAACCTGCTGGGCTCGGGCTGGGCCGGTGGTGATTACCACTACTTCCCAAGCGCGTAAGCGTCGGGCTCGTTGACCTCGTAGGAGACGTCTTCGCGGATCCAGGTACCGCTCTCATTCAGCTTGAGCGGCGCGTCCTTCTGCGGCACCTGCTTCATGCAGACCAAAATCTTCATATCTGTTCAGGCAAACTAGTGAGTATAAATGAGAAGGTCTTTATCCAATGTCATTCCCGCTGCTGGCACCGGTTCCTGAGACTTTTGGCGTTCTGCGCGAGCCGGCCACGGCTCTGGCACGCACCGCCAAGCGATTCATGCGCCTCGGTTGAAATGACAACAGGGCTTACTCTAAGAAGGCCACAGACTGCACCCCCGCAACCTCGAAGCGCTTACGGCAACGCAGGTTCTTGCAGGCCACCATGTCGTCCTTGCGGACCATGTAGGAGCGGGCTTTGGCGAACTTGGCGCGATCGCGCTCATCGGCGCGGGGTGGCAGCTGGCGTTTCTTCGTGCGTACCAGCCAGGAGAGCTCGTAATCCCCCGCCTGCCGGCAGTGAGGGCAGGTGAGGTTGTGGGATCGCTTCTGGTCCTTCTCATCGAACATGTCGCGTTCTTCCACAAGCCCTCCGCTCGGCGCCCTACTAACACGCGATTATTGCATAATGCCAGTGTCCTCGAGCCAAGCAGGGCAAGCAATGGCGACTCGAAAAAAGAAGAAGTTTAGCGCGACGAAAGCTGTGAAATCGATGGCGCGCGCAGCGATAGGCACGCCGCCTCCGGTACAGAGGATCCCTCCGCTCAAGCAGTCGCGCAAGGAAACGAAACATAAGCCAACGCTCGGCAAGCTGCTATCGGAAGAATAGAAAAGCAACCGACCAGACCGGAGAGATGGGGAAACTTTATTCCGAATCGAGCACCATAAAACTAAGCTGGCCTTGCCGCTGGATTTGCAGCACCAGCGGCTGATCGGGCTTGATCTGTTCGAGAGCCGTGCGCATCCCGGCCACGTTGTCTACGTGTTTATCCAAATTTGGTC
>QIAI01000231.1 GCA_003224995.1 Acidobacteriota bacterium | reverse complement strand
GGAATTTCACGCCGAAGAAGTTAGCGTTTGTTTAAGAGCATTTCAGGCGAGCGACTCTCCACCCGCGAAACGCTTTCGAGCGCGCGCAAGTAGCGTTCAGCGGAGCGCCGGACCACTTCCTTAGCATTCTCCTGCACAACAAAATTTGGCCACGCGCCGTAGAGTTTAGTGAAGGCAAACGGCTCCAGTGCAGACACAATACGGCGCACGCTGGCCGCGTCGAGCGGCACAAAATTGGGATAGCTGTACATGAAGCTCACATAGCGCTTGTCGGGACAAACCTGCGGCTGGTCGCCACAGAAGATCGCGCCGTCCCCGTCCTCCCCATTTGCAAGGTGAAGTGCCTGAAAACCGGGAAAGTGTCCGCCCAAACGAATCAGCGTGAGGTCTTGTCTCAGCGAATAGGTCTCGCCTTTCCAGAACCGGATAACAGGATCCGGACGCTGCACCCATTCGCGGTCATCTTCGTGCAAGTAGATCGGAACTCCATCAAAGGCGCGACTCCACTCGATCATGGAGGTGTAATAGTGCGGGTGCGACACAGCGATGGCGGAAATTCCGCCGAGGGCTTTTATCAACTCAACGGTATCGGCGTTGATCAGGCTGACACAATCCCAGAGAATATTGCCCTTAGCGGTGCGAATCAGCAGGGCGCGCTGGCCAATGCCAAACTGCGGAACCGTCAGAATTCCCCACACTCCTGCCGCTTCTTGATAGATCGTGTTGCGATGGGATTTCTGCAGCTGATTGAGGGTGGTCCATTGTTGACCTTGTAGACTGACGAACTGGCGCTCGTCCTCGCAAATGGGACAGTGCTCGGGCGGCTGATCAGACGGCTTGAATTGCGTCCCGCAAGTCACACACAAGTAGGTCATTGCCTCGTTCCCCTTTGCCTGTCGCCCTTAGTTTTTGCACTTGGCTGGAATCCGAACTACTGCTCTTTTCGATGATGGAAATCCGCGACTCGATTCTTGGACAATTCGTGAGGATCAGCGTGCACAGGAGGGCTGAGCCCGTCACCTTCGTACTTGAAAATGAACCTGCCTTGGCGCATTGCGTGCACTGCAGAAATTCAATGTTAGAACATCTTCGTCCACAATATGCCAGGCGTTTCTCCTGTCTTGGCTCCCAATGCGAAGACAACTGCTGTCGAATGTGGGAAGTGCCCATCGACCGCGCCTCCTATGAACGGTACGAGCGCAATCCGGAGTTGCGGCCCCACCTGCAGGATTACTTCTCTCTAATTTCCGACGGAGCGACCGAACGGCGTCACGCTTTGATCAGAATGAATGCTGCATCGGTGTGCCCGTTTCTCTCTCCGGAACGGCTTTGCCGGTTGCAACAGGAGTACGGGGAGAGCTTTCTCTCCGAGTCATGCGCCACCTACCCGCGCAATCCACGCCGGCTGGATGGATTGCTCGAGCAGTCGCTATCCCTGTCTTGTATCGAGGCGGCGCGCCTGGTGCTGCTCAGCCCGCAACTCATGCCACGTGCAGAAACTGGATCTTCCCGGTATAGCCGATTGCTGGCTCTCCCCGACCAGGCCATTGCTCCCAACCAGAATCAATTCCGCAACTTCTGGGACATACGAGAGTTCTGTCTGCTGCTGGTTCAGGACCGCACTTATCCACTCTGGGAACGTCTGTTCATCTTAGGAATGTTCTGCAAGCGCCTGGTAGAAATCGTCGGAACTCGCCAATTCGGTCGAGTGCCCACGCTGTTGCATGACTACTCCGAGATCACCTCCTCGGGAAAGCTGCGCACTGATATGGCGAACATCCCAGTGCACTCCGAGGCGCAAGTGAAGATGGTGGTGGAAGTCGCTTTCGGATATCTGCGCACTCACAAGGCGGGACTCTGCGATATCGATAAATGCTTACAGGATTTTCTGCACGGTGTTGGCTACAACGTGGACGAAAGCCTCGAAAGCTGCACCCAACTCTATGTGCACGCATACGGCGAGTATTACGACCCCTTCATGGAAAGGTATCCCTACCTTCTGGAAAATTATTTGATCAATCACATTTTCCGAGTGGTTTTCCCCTTCGGCCAGGTTCCGGAAGACATGTTCGAGCGGCCACAACGGGAGTTCCTTTTTATGTGCGTTGAATTTGCCGTGCTGAAAGGTTTGTTAATCGGCGCCGCCGGCCGCTATCGCGAGCTGCTGTCTGGGGAACATGTTGTAAAGCTTGTGCAGTCTCTGGCAAAAACATTTGAGCACGACGCCACCCTGGGAGGAGCCTTGAACTGGCAGGGCCTCGCCGAAGCGAATTGCGTGGCCGCATTACTGAAGAATTGATTGAGGTAGCTAGTGCCCTGTCCCGCAAATTCGCGCCATAGGTCTGTCATCCCGACCGGAGCGAAGCGGAGTGGAGGGACCTTGTGTTTTCAAACCACCGGTTCTCTTCACTCAGGATTTTCCTTATGCTATTTATTTCTGCGACACCGCACTAGCGGGAATCGAGCGGATTGATCCGGCACACGGGTCAGAGTCTGCGTCGAGCCCATCGTCGTGGCTCTCCCCGCAGCAATGCATTCTTACGCAGCAAGCGGAGGGAAAGGGCCACGGGGACATTTCTGGAATTGTCGTCCCCACGGCCCTCATCCTTCCATCATCTACGGATGGCTCGCGGCGTTCCGCCAACCTCCGACGAGTTCGGCTTCATAGACAGGCCTGCCGCAAGCACCGCGGCAACAGCCGGTTCTAGTGATGGTTCAGTTCTTCCTCGGTGATGCGGAGCACGACCGGGGAAGAGGAGATGCCGCCTGCGCTCACAATCAGTTGATAGACCCCGGGCGTGATTGCAGGGTTGAGGGTGAATTTGACGCGTTCGCGCGGAATGGGGCCCACGCTGGTGGAGGTCCAGTCCGTCGACCGGCAATAGAAGACCAGCCCGCTGGAATTTTGCAGCCGGACGATGGGAAAGTTCTCGTTGCTCTGAGCATCATCGCCATAGGCCGACCCGTCGGATGGGCCGTTCAATTGTCTGCCGGTCAGGGTGAACACGCCATCGTCGTGCTCGACTTTTTCAATTACCGGCAAGTAGGCGGGATTGGTGAATCCTCCGGGAGTGTAGGCATAAAGCTGGTTGCCGAGTCCGTCGCTGAACAGCACCTGCCCATTCGGAAGTACGAGCATCCGGGTAACGAAAGCGGCAAATGTGGGCAGATTCGGGTCATTCAGGGGCGGGCTCACTGGAGAGATGGAGTTTTCTTTCGGATCGAAATCAAACAGTTGCGTGGGGCTGCTGAAGACGCCGCCGAACACCAGGCTAATTTGCTGGGCAGCCGCT
>QIAI01000230.1:2756-9211 GCA_003224995.1 Acidobacteriota bacterium | reverse complement strand
GTCAACATCACGGAAACCGGCATCAGCGCCGAGGAAGTCTGTCGGATCATGGTCGAAGAAGCGGGAGTCGCCGGTATTCCGGGAGCCGCCTTCGGACCTACGGGTGGAGAGTTCGTCCGGTTCTCCTTCGCCTCTTCCAACTCTACCCTGCACGAAGCCGTGGAAAGAATCAAAAAAGCTTCCGCCGCCTGGCAAGGAGCGCCTGCGACCAGATGATGAACCAGGCGATGGAGCGGCGGGCGTCCTCGCCCGTCGAGCGGTGCGGAGAAGAAGATTCTCCGCTGCACGGCTTAGGAAACTTGTCAGTGGGTTGAGGCGGCACGCAGACTCCGAAGCATATTTGAGAAGCATTTGTCGCGACCTTCGCGCATCCTTCGCGAACTTCGCGGTTAAAAGCTTTTGAATTTCCTAAGAGCTAACAGCTTTTGGAGACCAAATGAAATTCATCATCGCTACTCTCGCCCTGGTTGCAACCGCCTTCGCGCAATCGCGTCCCCTGGCCACCCCCGAGCAGGTCCACACCATCTACACCCGCCTGCTGCCGCAAATTGAGAAGATTGCGATTTTTGATCACCACGCCCACCCCGGTTTTCCGGACGACTCCGATGTTGACGCCATGGCATCGCCTCCGGGCAGCGCTCCGCTCCGTGAACGCGACACAAATCCCGAACTCGTCGCTGCCGCGAAAGCTCTCTTCAATTACCCTTACACCGATCTCTCGCCCGAACACGCCAAGTGGCTGGTCAACAAGAAAGCCGAACTGAAGAAAGCGCAGGGAACTGCCTATTTTTCGAACCTCCTCGACAAGCTCAACATCGAGCAGGGGGTCGCCAATCGCGCCATGATGGCCGACTATCTTGATCCCAAGCGTTTCGTATGGGTCTTCTTCGTCGATTCGTTCCTGTGGCCCTTCGATAACCAGAAAGAGCGCGCCCGGAACGCCGACCAGGGCGTCTATATGCCGTTGCAGGAGAAAATGCTCCACCGTTGGATGGAGCAGGAGCATCTGCAGCAGCTGCCCACCAGTTTCGACGATTACCTGAAGTTCATTTCGCAGGTCCTCGAAGACAATCAGAAGAACAAGGGCGGCATCGCCATGAAGTTTGAGGTCGCCTATTTCCGTCCGACCCATTTCAGCGATCCCAGCAAAGAGCAAACGGAAGAAATCTATAAACATTACGCCGCCGGAGGCGTCCCCTCCGAGCAGGAGTACCGCACGTTCCAGGATTTCATTTTCCGTTATTTAGTCCGGGAAGGCGGCCGCCTGCACCTTCCGGTGCACATCCACAGCGCCGTCGGGGTCGGAGATTACTTCAACATTTCCGAAAGCAACGTGATGAATCTGGAGAACATCCTCCGCGATCCGCGCTATGCGGACACGATCTTCGTACTGATCCACGGAGGTTACCCCCTGGAGCGCGAGGCCATCTGGCTCGCGGCGGTGAAGAATGTCTACATGGACTCCTCGCTCATGGAAGTCGTGATGTACGCTGCCGGCTTCAAGGATTCGCTCAAGCAATGGCTGGAGACTTTCCCGGACAAGATCACCTTCGGCACCGACTCCTTCCCGTACAATGACGCTTTGGGCGCGGAAGAGAGCTACTGGCTTGGGGTGCAAACCGCGCGTACCGGCTTGGCCGCAGCTCTGGCCGAAATGATCGCAACCGGCGAAGTCACCGAAGCCAAAGCACTGGAAATGGCCCACGGCTATTTGCACGATAATGCAGTGAAGCTGTACCCGGGAAAGGTTCACTGAGCGAGGCAGGCAAGTTTCCGCGAACGGTGGGGCCGAAGTCTTCGCGAACTCTGCGGCCGTTTTCGGCGCTCTCCGCGGTTTAGGATTTTTTTCTCAGTTCGCAGCTATGGCCTTTTTTAGGAGACCGAGGAGTAAGATTCATCACCAGGGAATCCACCATGCCGAAAGCAAAGAAGAAATTGGCCCCTAAAGCCGCAGCTCGCAAGCCCGCGAAATCATCGAAGCGCGTTGTCACCATATCCAGAAAGAATGGGGAGCTGAAATATATTCCCTGGAATACGGTGGAGCTCGAAGAGCTCAATCCGCTCCTGCAGCGCCAACTGGTGGTCGGCCAGGACATCATGGTCGCCCGCGTTCTGATGAAGAAAGGCTGCGTCATTCCCCTGCACAGCCATCACAACGAGCAGGTCACCTACATTCTCGAGGGAGCCCTCAAATTCTGGGTCGACGGCAAGGAAATTGTGGTCAGCGCCGGCGAGGTCCTGACGATTCCCCGCAACATGCCCCACAAGGCGGAAGCGCTCATGGACACGGTTGATCTGGATGTGTTCAATCCCCCACGAGCGGACTGGCTCAATAAAGCCGACGATTACAAAAGCTCGGTGGAGCGACGGGCGTCCTCGCCCGTCGACCGCACTCACAATGAGTTCAACCCTATCCGAAACCAAGACTCCAGTCTCCCGTCTGCGCTGCATCAACTGCGGCTCCATCGCCGACCGCGCTGCGCAGGATTTCCGTTGCCCTCATTGTGGAGACCTGTTCGAAGTCTTCTATCCGGGCTGGCAAACGCCGGACGGCTGGCAAGCCGCCGGTCGCGACCCTGAAGATCTGAAACAACTCTGGCGCGACCGTAAGACTTCGCTGGCTCCTGCCGATGCCAGCGGGGTCTGGCGATTCCGCGAGCTCTTGCCCGCGCTAAACTCCGAGCCGATCACACTGCGGGAAGGGAATACTCCGCTGTACGATCTACCGCGCTGCGCCCAGGCTGCAGGCATGCAATCTCTGCAATCCAAGCATCAGGGTATGAACCCGACCGCGTCCTTCAAAGACACCGGCATGACCACGGCCGCGTCCTTCGCGCGCCAGGACGGTTTCCGGTGGGTAGCGTGCGCTTCGACTGGAAATACGTCGGCCTCGATGGCGGCCTACGCCGCACGTGGGGGCATGCGCAGCCTTGTCCTGATTCCTGAAGGCAAAATTTCCTGGGGGAAACTGTCGCAATCGCTTGACTACGGCGCCGTTACCTGTCAACTCAGGGCTGATTTCGACGGCTGTGTCCGGGTTTTGAGCGAACTGGTCAAGCGCCGCCCGATTTATCTGCTCAATTCGGTGAATCCCTATCGCCTGGAGGGACAGAAAACTGCAGCCATCGAACTGCTCGAGCAACTCGACTGGCAAACTCCCGACCACCTCATCGTGCCCGGTGGAAATTTGGGAAACTCGTCGGCGCTCGGCAAAGCGTTGCTTGAAATGAAAGAGCTCGGCCTGATCGCGCGGCTCCCCAAGCTTTCTGTAATTCAGGCAGAGGGTGCCAACCCCTTCTACCGGACTTTCCGTGAATACGGCGGCAAGAAACTTGTTGCCATGCAAGCCGACACGCTCGCCACCGCGATCCGCATCGGCAACCCTGCGTCGTGGAAGAAAGCTTTACGCGTGATCCAGGCCACGGAAGGAACGGTGGAGCAAGTCAGTGAGGTTGAGATTGCCTTAGCGAAGGCCGAGATTGGCAGTGACGGCGTGGGTTGCGAACCCGCTTCGGCAGTAACGCTTGCGGGGCTGAAAAAACTGGTGAAGCAGGGATTTGTGAAGTCCAACGAGAACGTTGTCTTGATCCTGACCGGCCACGTGCTGAAGGATCCTGAATTCACTTTGAAGTTTCATCGCGGCGACCTCTTCACCGGCAGCCCGCACGAGAAGGAAGCGGAGTCTCTCGTGCCTCAGCAACGCACACCACTGGTCCTCGATGCTTCGGTAGATGCGGTGCTGCGGATCCTGGAACGGTTTGATTCGGAGAAGTAAGGCAAACTTGTATCAACGAGAGAATTTCAGATTGCAGATTGTAGACTTCAGATTACGCAGGCCAATCGATCTGAAATCTGACATCAGAAATCCGAAATCTGAAATCACAAATCTGAAATCGTTTCAGTGAGCCGGTCAGGAACGACAAGCGCTTAACGCCCATGCGAGCCAAAAAGACCGCCAGGTTCCGCCTGTCTCTTCCCGCCACCTCCGCCAATCTCGGGCCGGCTTTCGACGCGGCTGCCCTGGCGTTCGACATTCACCTGAAACTTGAGGCCAGCGCTGCTGCCGAGTACTCCATTCGCGCGAGTGGCCGGGACGCCGACATCTGCGGACGGATTGACAACCACCTGATTCTGAATACTTATCGTGAGGTGCTTGCGGCGAATGGCAAAAGGCCGAAGCCGCTGGTGTTCAAAATCGTCAATGATATTCCCATCGGCAAAGGGTGTGGCTCATCCGCCGCGGCGCGGCTTGCCGGCATCGCGCTCGCCGACCACTACGGCCGTCTGCGCTGGACCGATGCGCAAATTGTTGGTGAAGCTTCGCGTCGCGAGCACCATCCCGACAACGCTTCCGCCTCCTGGATGGGCGGTCTCACGGTCGCCCGCATGTCCGGGGAATCCGAAGCCCAAGTCGCCCGCATTCCTCTAAAAGGGAAGTGGCCGCTACTGCTCGCGGTTCCCGGCGATCCGCTCTCGACTGAGGAAGCGCGCCGCGTTCTCCCGGCAAACTACTCCCGCGCTGACGCAGTCGTGAATATTCAGAATTCCATGCTTTTGCTGGCGGGCTTTACGCAGGGCCGCGGTGATCTTGTCAGCGCCGCGCTGGAAGACCGCATTCACCAGCCCTATCGCGCGCCGCTCTGTCCGCTGCTGCCGGCGCTGCAGGAATTGGCGGGGGTCGAGGGCATTCTGGGTGCAGTGCTGAGCGGGGCGGGACCGTCGGTCCTGATGTTTCTGGACGCGCGGAGCCGAGTGCCCGCAAAAAAGATCGTCGCCCAGGTGGCCGCCCATCTTGGTAAGAAAAAGTTATCGGCCGAACTGTTGCTCACGGCGATCGCCGGCAAGGGCGGGGCAGCGACCCTCCGCTCGCGACGAGCATAGGCTGACATTGCTCACTGCGCCATTTTCGTGCCAGGTGGCTATCTCAGCATCAGGTAGCACTGCGGTGCTATTTACGCGTAGTGCTTGCGGAACTAAGCTGCGACTTCCCCCCAATCGACGGCAAAGATACCGGACACCTAACGGGTAGCTTTCCTTAGAAATCTGAAAGTGCTTGGCCAATGTGCCGGCGCGGAAGGTTGGGAAGAAGTTTATGAAGCCAAAGACGAGTGTGGAATTGATGGAAGCGGCTCGGCGGAGAGAAGTCGAGCACGAGATTTTAAGTTACTTCCTGGCGGTCGAGTCCTATCCCGCACGGGCCGCGAGCGAGCCAGAAGTGAGCTTTGAGACTCACTGCTGGAGCGTATATACGGAACTGGAGAGCGGCTGGGCGAATTAGCGTCGAATCGCGTAGAGAATTCCGAAGGAAAAGACTTTAACCGCGAAGTCCGCAAAGAACGGCCGCTAAGCGCGCGAAGAACATCGCAAGCCGCTTGACCCCGCTCGTGACAGACGAACGTGTCACGGCGACGGGTTCCCGGTCCTCGAAATCGAGCACGAGGTAGTTACTCCTTGGCGGTCCTATAAGAGGTGGTCTGCGCAGTAACGACTGGAGTGTCAGAGAGAGCCGATACCCATTACCGACCGGGTGAGTTCACTGCTTGCTCATCGGCGGCACAATCCCATTATGCCGCAAATAGACGACCATTTGTCCATAATGATCGAAAACATGCGCTACGGTCAGCGTCGATATGCCTAGGCGCGTGATAGTGTTCTGCCCCCACGGACTCTTTAGCGATTCAGTGGCATTCTTCTCGTTCATCGAAGCAATCGCCTTGTGCATATAGGCGAACGAGCCCTTCAGGAAATCCTCAATTTCTTTCTTCGTCTTTACGGAAGCGGGCCCTTCCTCTCCTCCAAAATCCACGGGAGGTTTCTCCTGCAAGATCGCGCCGGCGAACTCGTAGTTCGCTGCGGCTACGTGCTTGATCTGTCCGGCGAAAGTGCGCACGCCTTTGAATTCTCCATCCGTAGGGGCGTAGCCATACTTGTCTTCGGGCATTACCTCCACCGCCGACACGAATTCCTTCTCGGCATTCGACAAAGCCCGATCCATCACCTGCGTTAATGTCCGCGGTGGTTCCGGCTTGGGCATCTGCTGTCCCAGCGCAGCGGCACAGCCCAGCGCGAGAAAAATTCCCAGGAACGAAATGATTGTCTTCATAACCTTCTCCAATTGCGATCGTACATCAAATCAAAGAACTCCTGAGGCGCGCACTGCAGCTCTGTGGCGGCCATTAAAAGGGAGAGGGCAATTGCAAGACTCGGGATGTCCCGGTTTTTCGAACCGCGGCGAGCCGTTGTCACGCGAGCCTCATGGCCGCGAACTGACACTCTCAATCCCGTACCACGGACGGCGCCATCGCCAAATGGCGCGAGCTCAAGCGATGCTTGCGAATGGTCACCAGGCCGGCCAGCAAGGCAAGTGCCGAGCATAACAGGGCACTCCGCAATCCCACCCGAGTCGCCAGCGCTCCCCACAGCGTGCTTCCAATGGCCATTCCCCCCTGCAAAAC
>QIAI01000230.1:0-2674 GCA_003224995.1 Acidobacteriota bacterium | reverse complement strand
AAGCTGTGTGAAACTCTCCACCCGTCCCGCCAGAAACGTCATCAAGGCAAACACGACGATGGCTGTCGCAACTAAGCCATCGACCGAGAGCTGGCGTCGCAGTCGCGGCAAAATGGTTGCTCCCGCCAGCGCGCCCATTCCAAAACATCCCAGCAAAGCTCCATATCCGGTGGCACCGTACGGCCGCGCCAAAATCGGCAGCAAAGCCAGCAGGGCAATGGCCCCTATGCTGAACGCGCCGGTGCGGATCAGAACCGACTTGACCAGAGGCGACTGGCGTACATAGCGGATCCCGCCTCTCACGGCGTCCCACAGTGCCGCCGTCTCAACCCGCTCCGGAGGCGGACGCTTCCAGCGGTATAGCACGACGATTACGCCAAAAAACGACAGAGCATTCAGCAAAAAAGCGGTGCCCGATCCCGCCGCCGCAATGACCATCCCACCCAGTGCCGGACCAATCGCGCGCGCCACGTTGAAGCCTGCCGAATTCATGGCTACGGCTGCAGCATGCTGCTCCGGCGGTACCAGTTCCGGAGTAATCGCCTGCCACGCGGGATCATTCATGACCGCGCCGAGCCCCAGCAAAAACGTGAAGCCCAGCAACATCCACGGCGTGACCACATGGAGCAGCGTCAGCACGCCCAATGCGCCCGAAGCCAGCACCATCCAGCCTTGCGTGATCAGCATAAAGCGACGCCGGTCGACCATGTCGGCCAGAGCACCCGCGGGGAGGATAACGAGGAATACCGGCAATGCGACCGCCGCCTGCACCAGTCCCACCATCAACGGCGACATGGTGAGCATGGTCATCATCCAGCCGGCCCCAACCGCCTGCATCCACGTGCCGATGTACGAAATGATGGCCGCAATCCACAGGGCGCGAAACAGGGGTTCGCGCAACGGAGCCCACGCCGAGCCGCCGTGCTCGCTGGGAACACTGGAGGAAAGTGGCGGGGGCGTCTTTACCATCTCGGCCATTTTAGACGGAACCTTGCAGAGCCGGCGCGCCTGGTCGAAACGGCCATTCTCGCTGCCGCCAGGCACGCGCCAGGTAAATTAAAATTCCTAAGATCAGAATCACGATGGCGTAACGAATTTCTTTCAGCGCATTCACGCGTACGAACAAGATGTATCCAAATCCGATAGAGGCCACGAGCGCCGGTAACGGGTAGAGCCACATGCGGAACGGGCGCGGCATGTCAGGACGCCGCACCCGCAACACGATCACCCCGATCGCCTGCACCAGAAATTGCAACATAATGCGGATCACGACTAGCGCCGCAATCACGTCGGCCAGCCGCAAGAAGCAGAAGATCGCCGCCACCGCGCCCAGGGTCAGCAAGGATACGTAGGGAAAGCGGTGTACCGGATGCACTTTCGCCATCACCCGAAAATAGTTTCCGTCCAAGGCGGCGGCGTAGAGCACGCGCGAGTAGCCCAGCATCAGCGAGAATACCGATGCGAACGCCGTCCACATCACCAGCCCGGTCACCAGTCGCGCCGCCCACTGCCCGTAGATCTTCTGCATGAACAGCGAGACCACGTAAAGCCCGCTGGTCGTGCCTTTGGCTGACATTTCCCGCCACGGCACCACGGACAAAATGCTTACATTCATCACTATATATAGACAGGCGACCAGCAAAATTGATAGCAGCAACGCCCGCGGAATATTCCGCCCCGGGTCTTTTACCTCATCGCCCAGAAAACAAACGTTGTAGTATCCCCAGTAATCGTAGGTTGCAATCAGCATCGCGCTCCCCAGACCGCTGAAAAATCCGCGTGACAGGCTGAACGCGCCGGGAGGAAAGTCAAACACCAGAGCCTTGTTGAAGTGAGTCAGCCCGGCAAAAATAATCCAGCCAATCGTGCCCATGACTACAACCCACAACACTTTGGAAAGCTTTCCAATCGCAGTGATCCGCCGGTAGAGCAAAAACACCGCCAGAAGACATGCACCAACAGCCACCGCCGTTCCCCAGGTGACCACCCAACTTACCTGCAGGCTTCCGACGAGGGGAATTTTTTCGTTCGCCGTGTGCGTGACGAACTGGTGCTCCAGACCCGGCCAGAGATAAGCCGCATATCCGGAGAGTCCGATGCATCCCGAAGCAATCGACAATGGCGCGCTAAAGGAGAGTTGCCAGATAAACAGGAACGAAATCAGGCGACCGAGTGAGTTTGGACCGTAGATTTCTTTCAGGTAGCGATACGATCCGCCCGATCCGGGCATCGCCGCGCCCAGTTCCGCCCAGACCAGCCCATCACAAATGGCAAAGCCGGCGCCCAGAATCCAGCCCAGCATGGCCTGCGGGCCGCCCATGGCACTGAGGATCAGCGGGATGGTGATGAACGGCCCCACGCCGATCATGTCGAGCATGTTGAGCGCAGTTGCCTCGCCCAACCCCATGCCGCGGATCAACTGTGGCGCAGCACCTGCGGACTGCTGTTCCGTGACAGGATCTGATTTGTTCATCAAATGGATTCGACGTTCGGGAAGTTATGGACGACCGACCAGCGACGACTACCGACTGCTTTCCTTCCCCGCGCTCAACAGATTCACATACAGCCGCACCGCGCCCGGCACTCCTGCCGGCAACTGCCGGAAGAACGCGTACCCTGTGTACACGTAGGTACCCTTCCCGTACGAAGCGACCAGCAAGCCGCCTTTTAAATT
>QIAI01000229.1:10030-10446 GCA_003224995.1 Acidobacteriota bacterium | reverse complement strand
AAAGTCCATCGGCACATCGATTTCTTCCGGAAGAAGTATCGGCGTCGACGATCCGCCGGGCACGACCGCCTTGAGTTGGCGGCCATTCGGAATTCCTCCGCCCACGTCGTAAATCATTTTTCGCAGGTTGTAGCCCATGGGCAGTTCGTAGACCCCGGGCTTTTCCAGATTCCCACTCAGGCAAAACAGGCGCGTGCCGCCATTTTTTGGCGTCCCGATCTTCGCGTACCATTCGGCCCCGCCCATCATGATGTGCGGAACGCTCGCCAGCGTCTCGGCATTATTGATGACCGTCGGCCCGCCCCAGAGTCCCACGACAGCGGGGAAGGGAGGCCGGATGCGCGGAATCCCGCGTTTGCCTTCGAGCGATTCCATCAGCGCCGACTCTTCCCCAACTTCATAGGCCCCGGCGCCGC
>QIAI01000229.1:0-9829 GCA_003224995.1 Acidobacteriota bacterium | reverse complement strand
TTGGGCGATTGCTTGGGCACAAACGACCATTTCATCCCGGTCGAGAAGCCCGCCCCGCCACGCCCGCGCAAGCCCGAATTCTTGACCTCATTGATGATCGCGTCCGCTTCCATGGCGAGCGCCTTCTGCACCGCCTTATAGCCGTCGAGTTCGAGGTAGCGGTCGATGTTGGTCGCCCCCAGGCCAAAGCGCCGGGACACCACCTTTACCTCGTCGGGATGAGAAACCAGTGAAGCCATTTGTGATTTTGTAATCGGGTAATTTGTAATTTGAAAACCAAACGCTTTTAAATTACGAAATTACCCGATTACCAAATTACAAATTCTCTTCATTTCTTGTATCCATCCAAAACCTTATCCAGCTTCTCCACCGTCAAGTTCTCATGGAAGTCATAGTTCACCTGGATCGCCGGAGCCCAGCTGCACGCCCCGATGCATTCCACTTCTTCCAGGCTGAAGCGGCCGTCTTCCGTCGTGTGTTTGTGCTCGACGCCGAGTGTTTTGCGACAGTGCGCTAACAGTTCCTCTCCTCCACGCAGCATGCACGCGATGTTGGTGCACACCTGAACGTTATATTTACCGCGCGGCTTGGTGGTCAGCATGGAGTAGTAGCTGATCACATTGCGCACGTCGAGTACGGTTAATTCCAGGCGGCCTGCGATTTCCTGGATGACTTCATCGCTCAGAAAGCCCACCTCGTCCTGCGCATACAGCAGCGTCGGGACAAGCACGGAACGCTTGGTCGGATAATGTGTGACCATCTCCGCAAAGCGCGTCTCGAATTCATCCGAAAATTTCTTAAATTACTCAATTACAAAATTACTCAATTACCAAATCTCTATCTGTCAATTTCTCCCAGCACAATATCAATAGATCCGATGGCGGCCACCACATCCGCAATCAGCCGGCCCTCGCACATGAGGGGAAGAGTCTGCAAATTTGCCAGGCATGCGGCGCGCATGTGCACCCGATACGGCTTAGCGGTGCCGTCGCTGACCACGTAATAGCCCATCTCGCCGCGGGGCGACTCCACCGCCTGGTACACCTCACCCGCCGGAACGCTGAAGCCCTCGGTAATGATTTTGAAGTGATAGATGAGCGCTTCCATCTCGGTCTTCATTTTTTCGCGGTCAGGCAGGACCACCTTCGGCATATTGGCCTTGATCGGCCCTTCCGGCATGCCTTCGAGCGCCTGCTTCACAATCGCGAGGGACTCGCGCAGTTCCGCAACTCGGCACATATAGCGATCGAAAACATCGCCTTCTTTCCCCAGCGGAACCTTGAACTTAAAGTTCTCGTAACCCGAGTAGGGCATGTCCCGGCGCAAATCGAGATCGACTCCGCTGCCACGCAAGGTCGGTCCAGTGGCTCCGAGAGCGATGGCATCCTCGGCGGTAATTCTCGCGATGCCCTTGGTGCGCATCAGCCAGATTGGGTTCCCCGTCAGGAGGTTCTCGTATTCATCCACCCGCGACGGAAAGCGATCTGCGAAGTCCCGCACCTTCTCGAAAAACCCCAAGGGCGGCTCCAGCGCAATTCCCCCAATGCGGAAATAGGAGGTCATCATGCGCTGGCCGCTGACCATTTCGAAGATGCGCAGGATGTCTTCACGCTCGCGGAAGCAATACAGAAACACCGTCATGGCGCCGATGTCCAGGGCGTGTGTCCCCAGCCAGACCAGGTGCGAATTGATGCGCGTCAACTCGTTCAGCAGGACGCGCAGCCACTGCGCCTTGGGCGGAATTTCCATCCCCAGCAGTTTCTCCACCGCCAGTGCGTAGCAAAGATTGTTCGTGAGCGGGCAGAGATAATCGATGCGATCGGTGAGCGGCACCACCTGCTGGTAGAACTTGGCCTCGCACGTCTTCTCGATGCCGGTGTGCAGGTAACCGATGTCCGGCATGATGCGCACTACGTTTTCGCCATCAATCTCAAGAATGACGCGCAGCACACCATGGGTCGAGGGATGCTGCGGACCCATGTTCAGGATCATGGTTCGATCCTGAAGGGGTTCGATGACCGGAGTGGGCGTGAGATGGGCCATCAGCGGTAACCCTCGACCGGATAATCTTTGCGGAGAGGATTGCCGTTCCAATCTTCGGGCATCATGATGCGCCGCAGATACGGATGCCCGCTGAAGCGGATCCCGAACAGGTCGAAGACTTCGCGCTCAAAATAGTTGGCTGCGGGCCATACCGCCGTGATGGACTCCACCACCGGACTGGATCCATCGAGCCGCACCTTCAAGCGAACGCGTTCCTTCTTGGAAATCGACAACAAGTGGTAGATGACCTCAAAGCGCGGTTCGGATGGATACCAGTCCACGCAAGTCACGTCGGAGAGAAACTCGAAGGCAAATTCTCGATGATCCCGCAGCAAGGTGCAGGCATCGCGAATGTGCGCCCGATCGATAACGATGCTCATCTCGTCGCGATCGAACTTCACGCCTTCAATGGCGCCCGGATTCCAGTCGAGCAGGCTGGCCAACGCTGGATGAGTCTTCAGCTTTTCGAGATCAGTGATCGGGGGAGCGAGCGCCATCAGAGGTAACCCCGCCCCGTCGACCGCTGGCCCCAGTCCAGCACTCCCTTTTTCCACACGTAGAAGAAGCCCACCAGGACGATGGCGATGTACACCAGCATTTCCCAGAATCCGAACATCTTCAAATCGCGCAGAATGACGGCCCAGGGATACAGGAAGACCGCCTCTACATCGAACAGAATGAACAGCATGGCGACCAGATAAAATTTTACCGAAAAACGTTGGCGGGCATCGCCCACCGGCTCCATGCCACATTCGTAAGGCGACATTTTGGCCCGGGTCGGCCGTCGCTTGCCAAGCAGCCACGACAAGGTCACAATCGCACTCGCCACGATCCCGACCACAAGGATGTGCAAAAGCAACGGAAGGTAGCTGGCGAAGTAATTGTCCGGCATAAGCAGAGCTATATATAATCCGCGCGAAGAGTCACTTAAACGTTCTAGATTAGAGTTCACAGAGAACAGTGTCAAGCGACGGAGACACGTCTTTCGCGACTTTTAAACATCCTGCAACTTCACTGCACGAATTAGATTGAGACCGCATGATCTTTGGCTTTAACACGGATGTAAAACAGGGCGATACGGTGTACCACGTGCAAAGCGAAGCTCGCGAAAACGAGCTGATTTTGCAAACCCAGGTGTTCGTCCGCGGGCGCTGTATCGGCAAACGAGCGACTTCTTCCATTCGCGAAGGCAGAGTCGAAAATGTCCTCGACCGCAAAGACACGCAGGAATCCCTGGCGGCAGTAAAAGAGCTGGACCTGCAATGGGTCAACGCCGACTCCGTTCACTCCGATACCAGTCTGCTGATGAACCTCCGGGTCACCGAGGGCGGCGCCGCGGTGGAGGGTGCTCGGCTTACGTTCCGCTTTGCGCGCCCCGACGCTGCGCCGTTCTATACCCAGGTGGCCACCAACTCCGCCGGCTACGCCGAGATGAAAGTGGAAATGCAGGAGGCGAGCCTGCCGGATGCATCGGTGCTGGTGCAGGCCAGTTTCGGTGGCCGGACCGCAACCCGTAAGTTCCGCCTGCGCAAAATCGACTGACGGACAACCTAGCTTAGACGGTTCCCCGATTGGCGGCCTTCGGAACTGACCATATTCTTGTATTCTCGGTCTCCCCGACTTGCGCGAATCCATCCCATCTTGCGAAGATCAGCAGAGATGAAAATAGTCATCAACGGAGAAGACCGCACATTGGAAGGTCCGCTTACGCTCAGTAAGCTGGTCGAGCAGTTGGGCATGAAGCCGGACCGGGTGGCGGTCGAGCTGAATCTCGATATCGTTCCCCGCGAACAGTGGCTGGGAACCGAGTTGGCTGACGGAGATCGCTTGGAGATCGTGCATTTTGTGGGTGGCGGCTTGGGGAGATGAATTATGAAGCGAATGACGGCATCGGTATTCGTGGCTTTTCTCGCTGTAGCGATGTGGGCCCAGGGGCCTACCCAGTTTCACCCAGGTTTCAATCTGTTTTCCAAGCAACAGGACGTCCAACTCGGCCAGGAAAACGCGGCCCAGGTGCGCAAGCAGTTGCCCGTCATCAAGGACCCGGTTCTCACCGACTACGTCACCCGTGTAGGAAAGCGGTTGATGAGTGCTCGCGAGGCCCAGGAGAGCGGGTTCCCGTTCACCTTTGAGGTAGTGGCCGATCCCTCCATTAACGCTTTCGCTCTGCCCGGCGGGCCGATGTTCATCAATACCGGCTTGCTGAAGGCAGTCGACAATGAAGCCCAACTCGCAGGCGTTATGGGTCACGAGATGTCGCACGTCATTCTGCGGCATGGCACCAACCAGGCATCCAAGAGCAAGCTTATCGAATTGCCCGCGCTGCTCGGTTCGCAAATGGCTGGCGGTTCCATGATCGGAAAGCTGGCGCAGGTCGGCATCGGACTGGGTGCCAACAGCGTGCTTTTGAAGTTCTCGCGATCGGCCGAGAGTCAGGCGGATCTGATGGGATCCCACTTGATGGCCGAGTCGGGATACGATCCCATGCAAATGGCGCGCTTCTTCGAGAAGTTGAATGCGCAAGGCGGAGGCCGGACGATGCAGTTCCTCTCCGACCACCCCAACCCTGACAATCGGGAAAAAGCGATCGAAGAAGAATCCCACCGGCTTCCGCAGCAGAACTATAGCTACCAGACCGGCCAATTCGAGCGTATGAAGCAAGCGGTATCGAAGATCAAGGAACCCAAACCCAAGCCGCTGTCCCAACCGCAACCACAACAGCAGGAACAACCACAACAGCAACCCCAACCGCAGCAGCAACCACAACAGCAAGAACAATCCAGCCCCCATCTCAATAACCACTAGCCTGTGGAGCGACGGGCGTCCCCGCCCGTCGGCCGTCGTGCTTTTCGCTTGCGTCCCCGCCCGTCTCAAAATTTGTCATCCTGAGCGAAGCGAAGGACCCGCTTTTCGCTCCAGCAATCGATCCCGTATATTTCTGATCACTCCCTGTGCAAGACTCTTCCTTGACATGAACCAAACTAGTCCTAAAATGTTTCAAACATTTTAAATATTGTTTGTTTCGGACTGGAAAGCAGACTTTGAAGTCAGAATTCACATCCCGCGAGGTCGTGCTCCTGACCGGCATTACCGCTCGCCAGTTGCAGTGGTGGGACGAGCGCGGCATCGTGGTGCCCGCGCGCCAAGGCCGGCGGCGGCTTTACTCCATGGAGGACCTTTCCGAGGTCGCCGTGATCTGCGAATTACGGGAACGCGGATTCTCCCTCCAGCGGGTGCGAAAAGTCATTCGCTTCCTGCAGCACGAGTTCGGCAAGCGCCTGGCCGAGACCGTCAGCGGCGGGACCGACTATCACCTGCTCACCGACGGCCGAACCCTGTACTTGGAAACTTCAGCGCAGCAGATTGTTGACATCCTCAAGAATGCTCGCCAACCCATGCTGGCCATTTGTCTAAGCGACACCGTTCGCCAGGTGCGCGCCAGCATTCAAGGCGCTAAAAAGCGCAGCAAGCCTGCGGGCCATGCGTCCGCCGGCCGCAGAAAACACGCTTCCTAGCGGATCGCAATACGGGGAGGAAGCATGAATGCCGAACTGGATTTCTTAAGTGAGTGGATTCCGGAACAGATGGTGCCCGGTACCCTGTTTGTTCTGGAGAACGCGGGTGAGGTAGGGGAAAAGGAAGATCCTTACTGGGCCGTGCTGTCCTGCCCATCCTGCGGAACTCTGGGCTTGGTCACGCGCAAGCAGGTGGCAGGACTGCTGGCGGTGATTTGTGGTTCGGACCAGTGCTCGGCGCAATTCTTCATTCACGATAACGAGATCGTGCCGCGCAAGCCGATCTGATTCTCAAGAAGCAGCTCTGATTCCTCTAACGAGTCCCAAGCCGAGGCTCGTCATAGCCCCCTGCATTATTCAGCGGTCATCCTGTGAAGTTCGTCGCCTGCTAAGTTCGGTCCTGTGAAGTTTGTAATCCTGTGAAGTTTGTAATCCCGTGAAGTTTGTCGTCCTGTGAAGTTCGTCATCCCTTGAACTTTGTCATCCTGAGCGCAGCGAAGGACCTGCTTTTGCCTTTCTTCTTCGCCCAGCCGTCCGCGCTAAACCAGCTTCACCCTCTCCAATCGAACCGGCACCTGCTCCACAATTTCGATGTCAAAACCTTCCAGTGCGGCCACGCGTCTGGGATGATTGGTTAACAACCGGATCCGCCGCAAATTCAAATCGGACAAAATCTGCGCTCCAATGCCGATTTCGCGCTGCGTCTTGCGTTCGCTCTCGGGCAGGGTTGGTAAGGCTCGGTCGCGATGAAAGCTCAAGATGGTACGGTCCCCAATTTTGTCCGCCGAAAAGCCCTTCGAAGTCTGGTGCAGGTAGATGATGGCGCCGCGGCCGGCTTCCGCAATTGCCCGCATAGAGCCCTCAATCGTGGCTCGGCAATCGCAAGCCGTCGAGCCGAAGACGTCGCCCATCACACAGTGCGAGTGCATGCGCACCAGTACGGGTTCCTCATCATTTTCGATGTCTCCGCGAATCAATGCGACATGCGATTCTCCGCCCTCTACTTCGCTTTCGTAGGCAATCAGGCGGAACTCTCCCTGCCGTGTGCTGACCAGCGCCTCTCCCACCCGATGCACATAGCGCTCATGCGCCATGCGATAGCGGATGACCTCCGCCACCGTCAGCATCTTCATATCGTGCGTCTTGCAGAAGTCGATGAGATCCGGCACCCGCGCCATGGTCCCGTCGTCGCGCATGATCTCGCAAATAATGCCGGAGGGTATCAAGCCGGCAAGCCGGGCCAGATCCACCGAAGCTTCGGTCTGTCCCGCCCGCACCAACACTCCACCCTTGCGCGCGCGTAAAGGGAAGACGTGCCCGGGCCGCGCCAGATCGGCAGGACGAGTGGCAGGGTCGATCGCGACCTGAATCGTGCGCGCCCGGTCGTAGGCGGAAATCCCGGTGCTTACACCATCGCGCGCGTCAATGGCCTCACAAAACGCTGTCCCGTAGTTCGACGTATTCTCCGCAGTCATCGGACCGATGCGCAGATGCTCAAGCCGTTCCTCCGTCATGGCCAGGCACACCAACCCGCGACCATATTTCGCCATGAAATTGATCGCCTCGGGAGTGACCTTCTCGGCGGCCAGCGTTAAATCGCCTTCGTTTTCGCGATCTTCGTCGTCGACCACCACGATCATGCGGCCAGCGCGAATCTCTTCAATCGCGGTAGGAACATCGGTGAACGGGGATTGAGGGCTCATATCAATCCGATTCTAACAAGCCGCGAGGGCGCGGTCAGCCTGCCCAGCCGCACCAAAATGACGATGATGGCGAGGAAGCAGACGGCCAGCCCGGCCGCTACATACGGGTGCCGTGTCGCAAACCAGGTCAAGAAAATAGCCAGAGCGTCTTCGCCCAGACTGAGGCCAATATTAGACAAGGGTTCCGGCGAGGGCGTGACCGCCGCGCGCACCGCGGTCTTTCCGCCATGGGCGGCGAGTGCGATCGCCCCGCCCAGCAGCGTCGCCAGCAGCTGCTTTTCTGGAGAAAGCTGTGAAGTCGCGCCATAGGCAAGCAGTGCAGCCACCGGCACGCGAACAAAGGTGTGTAAGGCGTTCCAGAGCAGATCGAAAGCCGGCACTTTATCCGCGAAAAATTCCACCAGAAACAATGCCACGCTCGCCCCGATCACCCACCAGTTGGTGACCACTTGGAGACCAGCTGGCAAAGGCAGGACGCCTGCGTGCGCCAGTAAACCCAGCGTGGCGACAGTAGCGTAGACATTCAACCCCGCCGCAAAGCTGATGGCGACCAGAGCAGCCGCAATTTCGTGGGGTGAAAGTTTGACCCGAGAGCGGACACTGCGTCCGCCCCATCAGCATAGCGTTATTTCACCAGCAATAGAAAGGGCCGCCTTGCGGCGGCCCGACTTTCGATCTGCAAATTCTATTAGAGGGTGGACTCGATCTCGAAGCCCCAGGCTTCCAGCAAAGGCTCCGGAATGTACTTGGAATTCTTGTTCCGGCGTGCCCATTCCCGCAAACGCGTCGACCGCAAGTACTGGTCGGGGGAGAGCTTGTATTCGCGCACCACTTGCTCGAACTCGGTGATCGTGGGGGTGATCGGCCCAATGGGTTCCGGCTTCCCCCAGTTTGGGTTTCCGCGTCGCTTTGCCATGAAAATTACGCCTCTTTTACTTGGGATAAATTCAACTGCTCAAGATCCTTCCCTAACTATTAGATTCATTGGTTGTTAGGTAAGATGCAAACCAAAATTCGATATGCCAGCAAAAGATTAAGATCTGGTTGACAGCAACCTATGGGATATTGGAGACACAAGAATATAGGCCAGTAAAATAACAGCTTACAAGAAATTCTATGTATTAAGGAAGGAACTCCTCATATCTGTGATTTTTGGTAGATTGCGTAGCCGTTGCAGAAAATCACAAGCTCTGAAAGTTACGCCCGTAACCCACAGCCTCGACCCTTCATTGACGATGTAGTTATCGAACCTTACAGTGCCCTCAGGAGGCAGTTTCGTGAAGGATATCTACGAGGTGCTTCGTAAGAAGCAAGCCGAACAAACTCAATTGGGTAAACAGATTGAAGCGCTCCAGACCGCGGCCGAACAACTGCGCAACGTGGCCCACCTCCTGAATACGGAGGACGAAGAAGAAAAAGGGGCACACCAGGGCTGACGTCCAAGTGTGACCATTTCAAAGTTTTAGAAGCATCCTATGAGTCTGAAGGCATTGCTGCTGTGTTCCGACGAGAAGATCGTACGCGTGCTGCGGCGCGTCCTCAGCGATCTGGACATCGGTATTGAGCACTGCACCGATCCCGACGGAGCCATCCGCAAGCTGACCCGGCAAAGATTCGAAGCGGTCATCATTGACTGCACCGACCTGAAGATCGCGAGTTCGGTGTTGAAGAGCGCTCGCTCGGCACCCTGTAATAAACGAGCGATCGCAGTCGCCATCATGGATGGCCATTGCGGACTTCGTACCGCCTTCGACATGGGGGCGCACTTTGTCCTGCACAAGCCGCATAGACAAATAGCAATTCAGGTCCCGGTCACCTTGAGCAATCCCGCCACCGGATTCCGACAGACCACCACCAACACTGACTTGAGCGAGGGCGGACTCGCCGTCCAATTTCCGAAGCAGCAAAAGGATCCCGGCCCTTGGCTGTTGAGTTTTACCTTACCCGTCTCCGAGAAACTGATTGAGGTAGGAGGCCAGATAGCATGGCAGAATCCCGGCGGACAGATTGGCGTCCGCTTTGCCAGCTTGCCAATGGACCTCTCGCATGAGTTGCGCTTGTGGCTCAACCAGAATTCTCCCGAAAGCGAGAAAGACGATCCCCCGGTTCGTTGCAAACTTAGCGACTTGAGCCTGGGCGGGTGCTATCTGGAAATCGCTTCCCCTTTCCCGGCGCGTACCCGTATTGTGCTTTCTATGCGGGCGGGGAAACACGAATTGCGGGTAGAAGGCGTGATTCGGGTCATGCATCCGGAAATCGGCATGGGGGTCGAGTTTACCCAGACCACCACCGAACAGCGCGATCACGTGGAACGCTTTATCAAAACTCTGATGGATGCCGGGGACTTGCTTCCCGAACTGCTGGTCGAACCGGAAGGTCTGGACTCTTCTTCCACCGAAGCCCCCAAGAGCAACCGGCAGCCGAGCGACCTCGAAGATCCTTTACTGGACCTGTTCCAGCAAAAAGCATCCCTCCCGGCGGAACTCTTCCTCAAGGAACTACGCAACCAGCGTACTACCCACCGCCCCGACACAACCGAAGAAGAAACCATTCTGCCGGTCTAGAACT
>QIAI01000228.1 GCA_003224995.1 Acidobacteriota bacterium | reverse complement strand
CTTTTCGGCTCTTAGCTTTTCGGCTCTTAGCTCAAATCCCATGGGATTCAAGCTAAGGGCTAAGAGCTAATAACTTTGGCGTACTTTCGTCTTCTTTTGTGGCGACTTTATGTCACTTCCCATATCCCGGCGAATCTCACCTTTGCCCTCGTGTTTCAAAGGGCAATCGATTGCCAAGGAGAGATTCATGAACAAGCTGGTATGCAGGATGATGGCCATGTGTGTGCTCGGTTTATCGCTTAGCGCGTTTGCCCAGTCATCGGGGAGCGAAATGCAACATGACGACGCCATGAAGCAAGATTCCATGAAGCACGATGACATGAAAAAAGACGAGATGAAGAAGGATAAAAAGGCAAAAAAAGCCAAGAAGGAGAAGATGAAGAAAGACGACATGAAGAAGGACGACATGAAGGAAGACAACATGAAGCACGACGATATGAAGAAGAACTAGCTTCCTCGATCATTATCGATCCGGGTGATGCGAAGTCATCACCCGGGCTCAAAATCCTCGAAAGACAATCTTCACCCTACAAATTAAGCTTCTGCCCGCGAGAACAATCTTTCTGAACTAGAAACCCGGAGGGGGCGCCACAGGTTCCTGTGATCTTAAGGCAAATTCATCGCCAAGGCGGCTGCGCGGACACTCCACCTCCGCGCTCAGGTATTGCCGAAGGCAGCGAGCACAGGGAACATAACCCTCTTTAATCGCATTCGACGCCGTCATCAATTCCGGGCTTTCGCCCTCTCGCTTATGTAGGTACTTGCAGCCGGGCACGTGAAAAACCCGGCCCTCGGACGACACTGCCACCATGAGCGCTGGAGGAATTTTGTGTGCCGGCTGGGCCAATTTGGAGCGGACGTCGGGGCGACGGAACACAGAAGAATTCGCAAGGCTAAAGCTGCCGACCATCAAAGCCACGGCGGCCACAGCCAACATCCAAAAAGTCCGGGAACTCCCAAAACGTGAAGTGATCGGCTGAGCTAGCCTTCGCTGCAAGCGCCGACTGAAGCCGGCGGGTAGTTCAAATAAGCGATCATCCCCGTACAACTCGACCACGTTGCGCGTTCCACTCAACACCGCCGTGCAATGCTTGCACTCCTTGAAATGCGCCTCCATCGCGGCGCGCGTCGCGGCATCCACGTCGTCGTCTAAGTAGTTGGAGATCTCCTTCCAGACGTGCTCGCAGTTGACTACCATGGCTTGCTTCCCTTCATGAACGGCACCTTGCCAAACCAGGATCCATTCAGGCCCGGGGCCAGTAGATCGCGCAGCATCAGGCGCGCCCGCAACAATCTGGTCTTTACTGAGGCGCGCGAGATGCCCAAAGCCTCGGCCGTCTCCTCGATGCTGAGGTGCTGCACATCGCGGAGTACGAACACTTCGCGATACTTTTGAGCCAGTGCGCCGACCGCATCGGTCAGCTTCTGGCGAATTTCCTTGCGCTCCAGAACTTCGGATGGAATTTCGCGCCAATCGGCGAAATCCCGCGGCGTATAGTTCCCTTCCTCGTCCTGGCGTTCTCCGATTGGCTCCATGATCTCGGAATGCGCTCTCCGGCGTCGCATAAGTGCCTCGTTCACCGCGATCTGCGTCAACCAGGTGCTGAAACGCGCTTCGGCGCGGAACTGCTGAATGTGGGTCAGCGCTTTGAACATGGCTTCCTGGGCCGCGTCCTCGGCGTCGGCTTCGTTTCGCAAGATGGCAAACGCCGCCGTGTAGATCCGTCGCTCGTAGGGCTTAACCAGTTCATAGAAATATTGCTTCTCGCCGGCCTGCACCCGGCGCAGGAGCTCCTGCTCGCGGAGATCGGCGGAGTCGGCGCTTCTCACCTGGATTCTTTCGGGCATGCTGCCCATTAAAGATGTCCTCTGCCGCGAAGGGACGCGATTAGCGCGGCGTGTATTCCGGGTCCGTTTTCCAGCCCGTGAACATCGACATGAAGTTGCTCCAGCCATGTATGACCACCATGACCAGATGCCCCAGCAGAAAAAACAGAATGGCCCACATCAGCCGCCCATCATCCCGGCAAGCCAGGAAAACTGGATTGGCTTCCATACGGCCAAACCGGTCGCCACCGTAAGCACTCCCAGGCCAATGGCGGAGGTATAGGCGAGCTTCTGCAGGGGATTGTAGGTCTGGATCGCAGGCGGCTTTGGCCCAAAGAAAAAATAATGCCGGGCCATGGGCCACACGCCGCGAACATCACTCGGCACAAATAGGACCTGGCGATAATTGCCGGAGAAAATCTGATAGCCCAAGTAAAACATTCCGGTCACGATGTAAATCCACATGAACGTCAGGTGCCACTGCAAGGCGCCCCCTAACCATCCTCCGATGGCAAATGCCTTGGGCCAGTGAAGGAGATCTCTTTGCGGGATCTTGGCTCCGAAACTGGGGAAGGCGCGAAAAATCTGCAGCCCGCTGCCGACCAGTACGAAAAGCGCGACGGTATTCAGCCAATGCGAAAAGCGCACCGCCCAGGGATGCTCGTAAACCGCCTGCACCGAGTCGCCAGTCTTCGCGGATTCGACTTCAATCACTTGCATGCTTGGTCCTCGCCGAATCTACAGCCCGTAGAACCAGGAATAGCCCTGGTCTTCCCAGTAGCCAACCCGCTCCAAAACGTTCGTCACTTTTAGATCTGTCAGATACTTCGCCTGCTTGTAGCCGATTTTGGTGGGCACGGTGAGGCGCACCGGAGCTCCGTGCTCGCGCGTGAGCGGCTGGTCATACATTTCGTAGCACAGCAGGGTCTGCGGATGCAGCGCGGTCGCCATGTCGAGTGACTCGTAATAGTCGTCGGCACATTCGACTGTGACAAAGCGCGCACTAGTATCGGCGCCAACCAGTTTGAGGAACTCCGACAACGGGGTGCCCCCGAAACGGCCAATCACATCCCAGCCTTCCACACAGATGTGCCGGGTGTTCTGCTTTTTTTTGGGCAGCGCCTGGATCTGCGACAGTTTGTAGTCTCCCGGCTTCTGCACGGCACCACTCACGGTGAGACTCCAGTTTTCGAAAATCACGCCGGGGTCGTCGACGTCGTAACCATTGATGGGAAATTTTTCGAAGGGGGTGAGATCGGAACCCGCAAAGGTGGTTGCCAGATGACCCGTCCGGAACAGCTTCCCCGAACTCCAGTCGCTGAAACTGAGACCCGCTTTGAGCAAGGGCTCCCGCAGCTTCGGAATCGCAAAGGCCCCCAGCGCGAGCACCGGCGCAATCTTCAAGAGCTCGCGGCGATTCATTTTTTTGAACTTGCGATCATCCATTTCCCGTGTCTCCAGCAAGCCTACCGCCCGGGTCCTTCCCGGGAAAAGGCACTCATGGGATTCGCAGCATACGGCAAAGTTACACGATTTCAAGGAGTTTTTCAGAGCCGACGAAGCCGAAGGACACCCTTTCTCCTCGGGCACATCCTGCATCTAAGTAAACAAGAGTTGGCAGCCTCGGCCTGGTGACCAAGCAAAATCCGAGACTGCTGGAGTTTGGATCGGAGGATGGCTATGGCAAAGGTGATCGATTTCTATATTCCCGAGCGCTTTCGCAGGAAAGTGCGGTGGGTTCCGCCAGAGCAGAGAGGGAAGATGCTGGATTTTCCCGTCGAAGTCAAAAAGTCTGCCTGAGAATTTCAACAGATCTATGAAAGATGCCCGGCTCACGATTGGTGAACCGGGCGTTTTTACGTTCAGGGTGAGGAAGAAAGTTTATTTCGAATGACCCACTGGTTGGGGTTTGTCATTTATGAGGCTTTGAGTGCGGGGTTGATAGACGCAGAAGGGTTCTTCATCCATGAAGTCGCCCGTGGCGGCATAGGCTCGCGCACGACAACCCATGCAGACATTGCGGAATTCGCAACAGCCGCATTTCCCTTTCAGCCCGCTGGTGTCGCGTAGTTCATGAAACACGGCGGAGTTTTCCCAAATATCGGAAAACGTCTGTTTGCGCAAGTCACCGGCAATCACCGGCAGATAGCCGCAAGGGTAAACTTCGCCCTCGTGCGAAATAAAGCACACGCCAGTTCCGGCGAGACAGCCTTTCGTCATGGCATTAAGGTCTGAGGGATGGCCGCCGGGGTGTCCCACCGGATGCCCGACGCCTTTGGGCGTGAACGCAATTCCAGTAGAGCCGGGCATGGTCATGTCCGTGGGACCGATGGCGGAGGGTTCGTTGGGAGAAGCAGTGGGCACAGGGGCAATCTGGGCCAGTTGTTCAACAGCTCGCCGGTCGGCCGCCCGACGCTGCCGCGCCACGCGGAAATAGTGCGGTGCGCAGGTCGCTTTCAATTCGATGCCGCCCACCAGCGATTGATCGTAGAACCAGTTGAGCATGCGTTCGTACTCTTCGGGCGCCACCATCTGCTCAGCCGCGATGTCGACACCACATCCAACCGGCACGAGTAGGAATGTATGGAGCGCGTCGGCGCCCAAATTCCGGGCAAGTTGCAGCACGTCCGGCAATTGGTGCGCGTTATGGCGTGCGATCGTCATGTTGATTTGCACCGACATGCCCAGTGCTTTCAAATTTTTCAAACCACGAACAGCTGCCTCAAAAGCGCCAGGGATTCCGCGGAACGAGTCATGGGTTGTAGCGTCGGCGCCGTCAAGGCTGATGGATACGCGCTTGATTCCCGCATCGACAATCATCCTGGCAACATCCTTGGTGACCAGCGTGCCGTTGGTGGCCAGGGCCACGCGCAAGCCCTTGTCGGTTCCGTAACGTGCCAATTGGAAAATGTCGGAGCGATACAGGGGCTCGCCGCCACTCAACACCAGGATGGGATTCGCAGCTGCAGCAATTTGATCGATGATGCCGAGCGCAGTGCGAGTGGGCAGGTCGGTGGGAGAGCTGAGTTCAGTAGCCGTCGCGCGGCAATGGATGCAGCGCAGATTGCATCCCTTGGTGACTTCCCAGAAAACCAGCCGGGCCTTATTCTCACCTACCGCACGGGGATGATGCCCGTTGCCATTCGTCGGAACCATCGTACGGCCTCCTTGCACCGCCAGAACCCCCAGGGAGCGATGCCGTCCTTGCCCGTACGATAGAGAAGGGTGAACATCCAGGCCGTGATGAGTATCACGGGGGCCAGTGATCTACATCACTGGCCTAAGTAGTTGATAACAATAGCTACTGTGTCCCGCCGCTGGCGTGGCAGTCGCTGCAATTCACCTGGGTCATGTCCCCGAGATCGAGGGGATGCTGGAAGTTCACTTTTTGCACCGCGGCGATACTCACCCCGCCTTCGGCTTGCCCGAGTACGCTGTGGCAGGTCTGGCAATCTTTGGTGACCACCTTGCCATCGGCACTCACATGCTGCCCATCATGACAGCGAAAACAGCCGTTGAAATAGAAATGGCCGATGTTGTTGGGATGGGTTTGCCAGTTCAGTTTCATTTCCGGGAAGGTCGTATTGCGATAGATCCTCTGCAATTCGTCAATGGCATTGCGGATCTCAAGCTCTTTGCTTTTCGCCACGTCCGGATACTTGCTTTCGTAGAAGCTTTTGAACGACTTGGCGATTCCCTGCATCGCCGCATCGGTCGTATCGTAATTCGCGGTCAAAGCAGTGACTGCCTGTTGTTTCAGAAATGGCAGGGAGGCATCCAAGCGTCGCGCCAGAAGCGAATTATCGACGGACAGGTCGGGCGGAACGTAGATGTGCGTGGGCCGGTTATGGCAGTCGACGCAGTCCATGCGCCGCTTGACGGCCTTGACGATCTGATCTTTGGAGAGGGTGGAATCCTTGGCAAAATATTCCGTCACCCTGCCTTGCTGATCTTTCACGTGGATGTAAGGGATCACCTGACGTTTTTCGTCGGTAGAGACATACGTGATCTCGTTATCGATATTCATGTGCCAATGGATGCCTTCGGGAGCACCCGTGGCCGGGTCGCCTCCGCCTACGTTGATCAGCATGCGAATCTGGCGAGGCGTGTTCTTCTCATCACTCGAGTAGTGAGTGAACACTTTCAGTTGAGCACCGTAAAACTTCTTGGGCCAGTGACATTGCTCGCAGGTCTGCGCGGCAGGCCGAAGATCGTGAACCGGGGTGGGGATCGGGCGTGGATAGGTCTTGAACGCGGTCGCGAATACCTGACGGGCTCCGGAGAGTTTGGATTTCA
>QIAI01000259.1 GCA_003224995.1 Acidobacteriota bacterium | reverse complement strand
GTGCCCATTTCGCGGACGCGGCCTTTGTGCATGACGATGATCTTGTCGGCGCGCTGAACGGTGGAGAGGCGATGGGCGATCACCAGCGACGTTCGGCCTTGCACCATGCGGCTGAGGGCGTCGCGCACGCGGAACTCGGTTTCGGTATCGACGCTGGAGGTAGCTTCGTCCAGGATCAGGACTTGCGGGTTGTGGGCGAGTGCGCGTGCGAAGGAGATCAGCTGCTTCTGGCCGGTGGAGAGGGTCGATCCGCGCTCACGAACTTCTTCCTCGAAGCCGCCCGGAAGAGTGCGGATGAATTCGGCGAGGTTGACTTCTTCGGCGGCCTTTTCCACGTCGGTGTCGGCGATCCACTCCGAGCCCAGGCGGATGTTGCCGGCGACGGTGCCGGAAAATAGAAATGGGTCCTGCAGCACGACGCCGAAACGGCGGCGCAAATCATTCAGGTCCATTTCCCTGACGTCGACGCCATCGATGCGGATAGCGCCTTTCTGGACATCGTAAAAGCGCAGCAGGAGGGAAATTAGAGTAGTCTTTCCGGCTCCGGTGTGGCCTACAACGGCAATGGTTTCGCCGGGCTCGATGGTGAAGGAAACATCGCGCAACACCCAATCGAGTTCCGCGGCTTCGCCGGAAGAATCGGTGGAGGGCGGCGTGGGGCGGCCTTCCACCTTGGCCAGGCTATCGGATGCGGTGCCGCGCACGCCATAGCTAAACCACACGCGATCGAATTCAATTCGCCCCGGTCCTAGGGGCTTTTTGGTGACCGCGGGCGATTCGATGTCCACTGGCGTATCGAGCAGTTTGAAGATGCGTTCACTCGAAGCCATGGCCGATTGCAGGATGTTGTACTTGTCGCTGAGATCCTGGATGGGGCGAAAGAAACGCAGCGCGTATTGGGTAAAGGCAAACAAAATTCCGAGGGTGGCTACATCGCGAATCCAGTGAACCGCGATCAGTTTTTCCCGGCTGAACTGCAGCAAGACGCTAAGCGCAGGAATCTGGCGCACGACATCGCGTCCCCCAAACCATACGATGGCGGCGATCGCAATCATGGAGAGGACTTCCACCACCGGGTAATAAACGGCATAGGCCAGGATGGCATCTTTGAAGGCTTCCATGTGGGAAGCATTAATCTTGGAGAATTGCCGGAAAGCCTTCTTTTCGCGGTTGAACAACTGCAGGACCAGCATCCCGGAAACGGACTCCTGCAAATAGGAATTTATGCGCGCGATGGCTACGCGGATGCGGCGGTAGGAGTCGCGCACCTTCACGCGGAAAATCATGGTGGCCCAGGTGATCAGGGGAAGGACAGCAAACGTCATCAGCGCCAGCTTCCAGCTCATGGCAATCATGATGGCGATGATGCCGAGCAGGACGAACACGTCCTCAAAGATCGAAACCACGCCAGCGGTGAACATCTCGTTAAGCGCATCCACGTCGGTGGTCACGCGCGTGACCAGGCGACCCACTGGATTCTTGTCGTAGAAACCGATGTGCATGCGCTGCAGGTGGCGAAAGATCTGGCTGCGCAGATCGAACATCACCATCTGGCCAGTCCATTGCATGTAGTAGGTCTGCAGAAACTCGAAAAAGAAGGTCAGGACGAGCGTGCCGACGTACAGGGCGGAGAGTTGCGCAATCCCCTTCATGGGCTGCGAACTCAACCAGCGATCCAGAAGGGAGTGCGATCCGGCCGCGCGCGCCAGATATTTATCAATGGCGGTCTTGGTGAGGTAGGGGCCGAGCACGTCGAGCCCCGCTTTGAGGATGATCGCGACCAGTGCCAGCACCACCTGCCAGCGATAGGGGCGCAGGTAGGTCAGCAGGCGCCGCATCAGGCGCGCGTCATACGCTTTTCCCAGTACCTCTTCTTCCTGATTCGCCATACTTAGGTTGCTTCAAGAGTAATAGATGGCTGGGCCGGGGGCAAAGATGGAAAAAGGTGGATTCGAGGACGGAGCGAGTTGCGGCTGGGATTGCGAGATCTAACGCCTGGAAGGTGATGGGGAACGCAGCAGAAAAGCAGGTCCTTCGCTGCGCTCAGGATGACAAATCTTTAAAACAGGTCGTTCACTCTGCTCAGAATGACATTCTTAAAAAAGAGGAAGTTCACTGTGGTCACGATGACAAATCTTTAAAACCGCTCGTTCCCTGTGTTCAGGATGGCAAATCTTTAAAGGGGGCAAGGAGACAAGGAACGCTTAATGTCGGACTTTTAGCTCAAGCTTGGGGGGAGGCAGGCAGTTGTTTCGGGCTGCTTCTTCGCGCAATTTGATGCGGTTCTTGGCCTTGCGCATTTCCTCGAGCCAGTGCACGAGCGGGAGCACGCTGTCGTGATACGACTCCCACGAGGACGCTTGCGGAAAAGTCAAGTTCTGCCAATGACCCGGACGGTGCACGCTGAGGACGAGATGCACCTCGTTCTCGGAAAGAGGAGCCTTCACGATTTTGTCTTCGGTGAGGTCGAACAACTCTTCGGCAGCGAGCAGGTGCTCGATGTGCTGCATGTCAGGGAGCGGCAACGTGCCTTCAAAGATCTCCGTTTTCTGGGCGGTGTCGCGTTCGAAATGATACTGGCCATCGGCTCGCACCAGCACACAGACATTTTCAAAATTGTGAGCATGTACCAGGCGCATCAGGTAGGAAGAAGGCGGTGGGGGTGAACCGGTTGGCGATTGGGCGCCTGCCGGTATTCCCAGCAGGAGAACGGCCACCCATGCCATCCGTGTACCCACGATAGGCGGATTCTAGCGAGGCACACAGGCGCAGGCTACAGGTTTCTAGGCCCCATTGGGTAACTGTCGTAACACCAGGGCTGAGTTCTTCGATCCGAAACCGACACAATTGCAGATGGCATGCTCGATGGCTGCCTTGCGGCCAGGCTCGGGAACATAATCGAGGTCGCAATGGGGATCGGGCTTTTCCAGATTGATCGTGGGTGGAATCTGGCCGGACTGCATGGCAACCAAGGTGGCGGCGAGGCCGGCCGCGCCACAGGCACCCTGGGCATGGCCGATCTGGGACTTCAGGCCCGACATCGGGATTTTGCGGGCCTGGTCGTCGCCGAGCGCCAGTTTCAAGGCCTGGGTTTCGACGCGATCATTCATCTCGGTCGAGGTGCCGTGCAGGTTCACGTATTGGATATTGTTGGCGGCAACTTTCGCCTCCTCCATCGCGAGGGTGATGGCGCGCGCCGGCCCTTCCGGGGAATCGCTCATGCGTACGCGGTGGAAGGCTTCGCAAGTGGAGCCGTAACCCGCAATCTCCGCGTGCACGTGGGCGCCTCGAGCTTTCGCGTGCTCATAATTTTCCAGCACGAACATCCAGGAACCTTCCGCGAGCACGAAGCCGTCGCGGTCGGCAGAGAACGGGCGGGACGCGCGCTCCGGCTGATCGTTCCAGGATTGGGTGAGGGCGCGCAGTAGCGAATATCCCTTAATGATGCCGGGAGTAATGGGAGCGTCAACGCCGCCGGCGAGGAACATGGGTTGCACGCCCGCCTGGATGTGTTGGTACGCGAAACCGATGGCATCGCTCGAGGAGGTGCAGCCTGCGGTCACCACGTGGCTATAGCCGCGAAATCCAAAACGCATGGAGACTTCGCTGGAGATCGTACCCATGGTGCCGCTGGGAATGCAGAACAGGCTCACCTGCTTCACGTGCCCCGAGTGCCATAAGCGATATTGCTCTTCGGAAAACTCCTGCGCGCCGCCGCCGGATCCGAGAATGATGCCAATCTGGCGCTGCTGCTCAAGCGACATCGAGGCATGGTCCAGGCCGGCATCGCGGAGAGCTTCGGCGGAAGCCGCCACCGCCAGGGGAACCACGCGGGAGACATGCTTGCGCTCACGCGCGTCGACCCAAGCCAACTCATCAAATTCCGGAATCTCTCCGGCGATGTGCACCGGCAGGCAGCAAGGATCGAAGCGCTGGATCCGCTTGACGCCC
>QIAI01000258.1 GCA_003224995.1 Acidobacteriota bacterium | reverse complement strand
TAGGCAAGGCCATTCCAGGCAACCGCGACCGGGTCGTACTGGCGACGAAGTTTGGAATTGTGCGTGATCCTGCCAACCCACAGGTTCGCGGGGTGAATGGGAAGCCGGACTACGTGCGCTCTGCGTGCGAAGCAAGCCTGCGAAGACTGCGAGTGGATTCCATTGATCTGTATTACCAGCACCGGGTGGATCCCAATACTCCGATCGAGGACACGGTAGGGGCTATGGCACAACTGGTCAAGGAGGGAAAGATCCGGCACCTCGGACTGTCCGAAGCCAGCCCGCAAACCCTGCGCCGTGCTGCCAAGGTGCACAAAATTACTGCCCTGCAGACCGAGTATTCGCTATGGACCCGTGATCCGGAACGCGAGGTTTTGCCAACCTGCCGTGAACTGGGGATCGGATTCGTGGCCTATAGTCCTTTGGGACGCGGTTTTCTTACGGGGCAGTTCAAACGATTTGAAGATTTGCCGGAAGACGACTATCGCCGGGTCTCGCCTCGATTCCAGGGCGAGAATTTTCAGAAGAACCTCGATCATCGCAACTGGCGCTCGCCTGGGTACTGGCACAAGGGAAAGACATCGTGCCGATTCCGGGGACCAAACGTCGGAAGTATCTCGAAGACAATGTTGGGGCGGTGAATGTGCGGTTGACGGCGGAAGATCTGCGTCGTATCGAGGAAGCTTTTCCTTCCGGGGCGGCGGCGGGAGAACGCTATCCCGAGCACATGATGCAGCTGGTAAATCAGTAAAAGATGCACGGCAAACGCGCGGCTTCCTATCGGAGCCGCGCATCTTTTTGCCTCCCCGGAAGCGCTCTACCGCAACTTCTACAGAAGCTTGGAGCTTCGACCCGATGTTCAGGAAGTTATCTCCCGAATAGTATGAAAGAAACAAATTTCAGGAGGAGTGAACCGTGGCGGATCTGAAAGGAATTCGACTAGCCATTTTGGCCTCAGACGGCGTGGAACAATCAGAACTAACCGAACCGAGAAAATTTCTTCAGCAGCTGGGCGTACAGACTACGTTGCTTACTCCGAAAGGGGCGGAGATCCAGGCGATGCAGCACGATGAAAAGGGAGAAAAGATTCCGGCGGATGGGACCGTCGAAGGCGCAAACACGCAGGACTACGATGCCGTGCTACTTCCCGGCGGCGCCTTGAATGCCGACAAGCTCCGCATGAACGAGGAGGCAAGACGCTTTGTGCGGGAAATGGAACGTGCGAAAAAGCCCTTTGCGGTCATCTGCCACGCCCCGTGGCTCCTTATCTCCGCGGGTCTGGCCAAGTCACGCCGGATGACCAGCTATTACACGATCCAGGATGACCTCCGCAATGCGGGAGCGGACTGGGTCGATGAGGAAGTGGTTCGCGATCAGAACTGGGTTACGAGCCGGCAGCCAGATGACATTCCGGCGTTCAATCGGGCCGTGGCAGAACTGCTCAGCGGGGTGCGGGCTCGACAGGCCGCATAGAATTTATTGGTGGGAGAATCCTAAATCGCGGAGGACGCGGAGGGTTTCGCAGAGGGCGCTGAGACAAGCAGAAAAAGCTTTTAACCGCGACGAACGCGAAGCTGGCGCGAAGATCGCGAAGAAGGACCGGGCGAGGGCTCCAAATTTCCGCATGCAGTTTCGGAAAAGGGCAGTTTCGGAAAAGCAGTTTATGAAAACCAGTTTAGGAAACAGCAGCTTCGGAAAAGGAGTTTAGGAAAACTCGAGGCAAACTTCTAGCGAAGCTCTCTCGGCTCTTCAAAAAAACAGGGCGGCCTGTTTTGGCCGCCCCACTTTTTCGTCAAAACACCTAATTACTTTTCAGTCGACGGACTTTTCAGTCGATGGACTTTTTGATCGATAGACTTCTTAATCGGTCGAGCGACTTCTCAGTCGAAGGACTTGGTTACGCCCGTGCCGGACTCTCGCCACCTTTGGCGATGCCGGGTCTTCCCGGCTCCGGCTTCAACACCTGCTGCACACCATCTTCTTTCGATGGCACCTTCACTGGCGGAAGTTCCTTGCCTTCCATGATGAGCTTGATCTCGTTGGCATCGAGTACTTCGCGCTCCAGCAAGGCGTTGGCGATTCTGGTAAGGACTTCGCGACTGTCGGACAGAAGGGACTTCGCCCTTACGTAGCCTTCATCGACTAGGCGACGCACTTCCAGGTCGATCTTGATGGCCGTGTCTTCGCTGTAATCGCGATGTTGTGCGATCTCGCGGCCCAGACAGATCTGCTGTTCCTTCTTGCCGAAAGTCAGAGGGCCGAGCGTGCTCATCCCCCACTCGCAAACCATTTTGCGGGCAAGTTCGGTGGCGCGCTCGATGTCGTTGCCGGCGCCGGTGCTCATCTGGTTGAGGAAGAGCTCTTCCGCCAGACGACCACCCATCAGAATCGCGATCTCGGTTTCGAGATACTCCTTGGTGTAGTTGTGCTTGTCGTCGATGGGAAGCTGCATGGTCACGCCCAACGCCATGCCACGAGGAATAATCGTGACCTTGTGCACCGGATCGGCGTGCGGCAGCTTCATCGCCAGCAGCGCGTGCCCGGCTTCGTGGAAGGCAGTCACTTTCTTCTCCTCGTCGGAGAGGATCATGGACTTGCGCTCCACGCCCATCAGGACCTTGTCTTTAGCCAGTTCGAAGTCGTAATGCAAAACCGCCTTCCGATTCTGGCGAGCCGCACTCAAGGCGGCTTCGTTCACCATATTGGCCAGGTCTGCTCCGGAGAATCCCGGTGTGCCACGAGCAAGCACATTAAGTTCAACGTCCTCGGCAAGAGGAATTTTACGGGTGTGGACCCGCAGGATTTCTTCACGGCCGCGAACGTCGGGCCGGTTCACCACCACCCGGCGATCGAAGCGTCCGGGACGAAGCAGGGCCGGATCGAGGACGTCGGGACGGTTCGTGGCAGCCATAAGGATGACGCCTTCGTTGGACTCGAAGCCGTCCATCTCAACCAACAACTGGTTCAAAGTCTGCTCGCGTTCATCATGACCGCCGCCAAGACCTGCGCCGCGATGACGCCCAACCGCATCGATTTCGTCGATGAAGATGATGCAGGGAGCATTCTTTTTGCCCTGCTCGAACAAGTCGCGCACACGGCTGGCGCCCACGCCTACAAACATTTCAACAAAGTCTGACCCGGAAATGGAGAAGAAGGGAACGTTGGCCTCGCCAGCCACTGCCCGAGCCAGCAAGGTCTTGCCGGTTCCAGGAGGACCTACGAGCAGAACGCCCTTGGGAATGCGTCCACCAAGCTTCTGAAACTTCTGCGCTTCACGCAGGAATTCAATGATTTCGCGCAGCTCTTCTTTGGCCTCATCCACGCCCGCCACGTCTTTAAACGTGACTTTCTTTTGCTGCATGGAAAGCAGGCGCGCGCGGCTTTTACCGAAGGATAAAGCCTTGTTCCCGCCGGTCTGCATCTGGCGAATCATGAAGAACCACAAGGCGGCGAGCAGGATCAGAGGCGCCCATGTGCCAAGCAGTTGCAGAGGCCAGCTGCCATTGGTCACGTCTTTCACTTCGTAGGAGACGCCCTTATCGCGAAACTCCTTGTACATGTCGGAATAGTTCGGCGGCGCGGTGGTAAAAAAGCCGCTGCCATCCTTCAAGTGGCCGCGGACTTCCTGGGCCGTAACAACCACGTCTTTGACGCTGCCCTGGTCAACCGCGCCTTGAAATTCCGAGAAGGATAGCTTCTTGTCCTTCTGTCCGTTACTACCCGTACGCACTACCTGCCATAGCAGGAAGGCCGAAAGCACGATAACCAGCCAAAAAATAACTGTCTTAACCGTCGAATTCACTCAGGACTCCTCTGAAAAATAAGCACTGCCGTCAGAACGGCTGGGATACCGATTTCTGGCTGCTCTAAGACATTTAGATGCCAGTCGCGGGATGTTTGATTGGGCAAATACCCGAGGTGCCATTTTACTCGTTTCGCAGGCAAAAAAGCTGCGCTTGTTGGAATGACTTAAGTCATAGGTACAGTTTGATTTGCCGCAGCCAGGTAGGGAAGGTTCCGGTTCGTCTGCTCGGGACTTCCCAGGCCGTAGCCGATCAGGAAGGCCTCGTCGACCAAGAATCCAAAATAATCGGGCTGCAACTGCACCCGCCGGGCCGATTGCCGGTCAAGCAATGTTGCCAGCTTAACAGAAGCCGCCCCCCGGGCACGCAAGTCATTCATTAGAAACTCGCTGGTTACTCCGGAATGCACCAGGCCCTCAACCAGAAGGACATCCTTGTCTCGTATGTCGAGGTCATGGCTGAACAAGATTTCCAGCACGTCGGATGGACCGGTCGCCGGCTGCTGGCGATAGCGAGGCTTGACGAAGGTGCACGTCACGGGCACTTCGAGGGAGCGCACCAGGTCAGCCATGAACATGAAGCTGTTATCCAGCAGGGCCAGGGCATGAATGGTCTTGCCCTGATAATCATCGGAAATCTGCCGGCCCATTTCGCGTACCCGCTTTTGGATCTGTTCGGCGGAAATGGCGGGCCGCGGGACGTCGAGCTTTGAGCTGGTGTTCATGATCTAGAGTGCGCCTCCAAATTGTTGTCGCACTTGGAACCCATCACGGCTCTCCTAAGGGTAAGTCACGGATGATTACGGCTTCCTCGGGATTTCGCGGGTGGTGGGTTGCTGGAGGCGGAAATCCGCGCAGCCA
>QIAI01000257.1 GCA_003224995.1 Acidobacteriota bacterium | reverse complement strand
TCTATCGCGACGCCTTCTTCGACGCCGCGGGCGCTGTCAATGGTGTGAACCCAAACGATCGAGGAATTATCGGCAAGCCGAATACGGATCATGAAGTCGATTGGGGCTTTACCCTGGGAGGCCCGCTGCATATTACCAAGCACGGTGGGCGCGACAAAACATTCTGGTTCGCGAGCATCGAAAAGTTTCGCCAGATCTCGGCGCAACCTGCGGTAACCGTTCCAACCGAAGCCATCGCGAACGGCGACTTCAGCGGATTGGTCGTTCCGGGTGAGAGCAGCCAGATTCCAATATTTGTGCCCATTGCGTGGCAGGCGGATCCGTCGCTCATGCCCGCCGGATGCGAGCCTGGCGCAGCCCCCGGGGAGCAGTTCTTGGGAAATGTCATCCCGAGAAGTTGCTTCAGCGCGGTTTCGAAATCGCTCTTGCGATTCATTCCCAAGCCTACGTCTTCAGGTGAAATCAATAACTTTCTGCCGGGTTTTGTCCCGCTTCTGGCGCATACGGTTTGGGGCTTCACCCTCGACCACAATATCAACGAAAGGCAGGCCATTCACGGAGCATACTGGCGCAATCACCGCTGGTTTGGCAGCGGACTACACGTGACTTACTCGCATGCAATTACGCCCCGGCTGATGCTGACCGGGGGCGTTAGTTGGATCACTGAAATCTTTAACTACCACCAGCAGAAGCCCATCGGTAGTTTTGCCGGCATCGAGCCCTCTCCTGGTGGAGAGGAGTTTCTCCCGGGAATCAATTTTGTCGGAGGCCCATGGCTGCCTGAGAACTGGGGCACGTTCGGATGGCTGTACGCCATCAATCGCAAACATGGACTGGGAATTGCCAACAACTGGCTGTACGTGCGTGGCCGGCACACCCTCAACTTTGGCTTGGAGATTCGCCGCACTTTCCAGGACGACCAGGAGTGTCAACGGTGTGCAGGCAATCTTTACTTCGACTCCAGAACGACCGCAGACCCAGTGAACGATCCCGAAGGCGCTGTCACTGGCAACGGGTTCGCCAGCTTTCTGCTCGGCAACGTCGACAGCGCCGAGCGTTCGAATACACCGATGACGAAGTTGCGCAATTTTTATATCGCGCCCTATTTTCAGGACAACCTAAAAATCACCCCGCGCTTCACCCTGAATCTGGGACTTCGCTGGGATTTGGCGTTTCCGTTCTCTAACGACAACAACGCCAATCAGTTGGTTTTCTTCGATGCTACGAAGCCAAATCTCCACGCCATTAACCCGGCCACCGGCCAGCCGTGTCTAGGGGCCATGTCAATTCTGGGGAAGAATTGTAGGGACTGTGCGGGATGGAACCACCCCGATATGCAGTGGCGGCACTTCAGCCCTCGTCTTGGATTCGCGTACCAGTTGAACAACAAGACTGTCGTGCAAGCAGGAATGTCATTCACCTTCCTGAATACAGGTGCATTCGAATATGGAACCAATCAGGTCGCTGTCAATTTTGGAAATAACTTGAATGGCGATTTCACTTTGGAGGGTGATTCACAGATTCCTCTCGTTGGCCAGTGGGACAGCAACCCTCTTCCCTTACCTTCCAGACCTTCGCCCGACTATTTATTTGTAGAGAATCCCAGTGAGATTCACAGGCACATCGATCAGGGCTACACCGAGTTATTCAGCTTGGGGGTTCAGCGTGAATTGCCGTGGAAAATGTTCACGTCTGTGGCTTACGTGCACACTCATGACTTGCACCTGCCAGCTGCATTGATCCGGCGGAGCCAAGCCGATCCGAAGATTCCCGCAACACTCTGCCCGGATGGTCTCTTGCACGAAAAGGACTGCGTGTTGGTGGGGCAGACTTGGACTTCTGCCGCTGGACAGGCCATTTTGAAAGATCTTGGGTTCGGACAATTCGAAGGACTCTATACACCGTACGATAACTACCTGAACGACTATGGGGACAGACCCCTTGGCCGGGTTTTGGGGCCGTACCCGCAATTCCGCGATATTAAAAATCCATTCGATACGACCGGCGCAGACAAATATGACGCGCTCCAAGTCAGCTTCCAAAAACGCACCGGGAGCGGCCTGACCCTGCTAGTGGCCTACACTTTGTCGAAAACCTTTTCGAACACAGATAGCGCCGTATCGAGTTCCAACGTTCGAGGCCTGAACCAGTTCAATCCGGACGGCGAGTGGTCGGTCGCTCGCGACGATCGGACTCACGTACTCAGCATTAGCCAGGTTTATGAGCTTCCGATTGGTCCGGGGAGAGAGTTTTTGAACCATGGCGGAGCCGTCATGAAGAACCTGCTGGGTGGCTGGGCTTTCTCCGGACACTTCCACTACATGAGTGGTACGCCGGTAAAAATCACGGTAAATGGAACCCGTCCCCTGGGTTTTACCACCGCAGGCCGTGCCAACATCTTGCCCGGCCCTTTCAACGTCAATTGGGACAATTACTACAAAGGACTGCCTGTATTCAACATAAACAAGTTTCAGTTTCCAGGCGCTTGGAGACCAGGCACAGCCGCGCCATTCTATTCAAGCTTGCGCAACCCTTTTGAGAGCAACGAAACGCTGGGACTCTCCAAGCGATTCTTTCTAGGCGAGAGAATTCGGGCCGAACTAAGGGTGGAGTTCGAAAACGTTCTCAACCGAATGAGAGTGTGCGGCGGCGATCGAATGGATAACAGTCCCTATGACGTGGCCGGACTCCACCCCAACAATACGAACTTCAATTTTGGAATCGTCTCACCAGGGGTGGTTTGTCAGGGCAACACGCCTAGGCGAGGACAAGCTTTCTTCAAGATCACATTCTAGGTGGCGCGGTTGTCAGCAGGAGCCGCCATCTTTGTGGCGAAATCGGACTTTTTCGATATGCGATCGAGGTGAGTGATTCACTCTAGGGTCTTTTGAACAGTGACCATTCGGCGCCTGGGGGGTACTATTCCTTCCATGGTGATGTCGGCTCCTCCGGCCATTCTGGCTGATTGCGAGATAAGAAATTATGTCTGCTTGACTCGCGCGGGTAGTTCTTCGAGGAAATCCAGGACCATTTCTGACACCTGGAGAGATGCACGATCTTCGGCAGAATGGGGAAGAGCTCGCTCTTCTTCAAGCAGAGAACGGATCGCGGCGATTGCTTCGGCGCGCTGAGCAGTATCCGTTTCCAAAACGACCTGCCTATGTAGTTCCTGCACGTCAAGCTCAGATTCAATCGTATGCATCACAAAAGAGTCCTCCCCGCAGATGTTCGCCAACTCAATCCATGTTCAGACTCGGGGGAGGGTGCATGAATTGCGCAAGTGAGTGCGTGCGCGCAAAGATATAGGCATTGTTGTATCGGCTAAGCCCTGTTTTTGCTATCCCCCACGGGCGGGAGGATCGGGCAATAACCGCAGTAGGCTGGTCGCGCCGCTGCTTGTTTTCGGCCACGAATCCCGCCCGAGGGATTACTTGCGTACCCTTCGAAAACGGCTCCTAGTCCGCTGCATGCAGTATTTCTTCTTGACCTGTAGGTCCATGGTGGGGGATATTGAGGCCAGGTGTTGGGGATTTTGTACAACTGCCAGAAGGACTGCTCGGGTGAATCACTATAACTCCGCATTCGCGAAGATTCTCTTGATCTTCTTTGGAGTGCTTTTCATCGCGGTTCTGATCCATCCCGATGTAGATCTGCTGGATGTGCATGACGTTAAGATCACCAGTGTTCGTTCGCAAATTCGCCCGCTGGACAGTTCGCTGGTGCGTCATGTGCCTTTCCTGCTGGATAGTCCCAACATTGCCCCTCCTCAAGGCCTGATTTGCCTGGGCTTCGCTCTCGACACTGCCTCCCTGAGTGACCAGCGCCTGGCTGGCGTCCTCAGAATCTAGACTCACTCCAACCTCGTTCATTTTTTCGATGGCCTGAACTACTTGCGTTGGAGGCGTTTGTCTATGTCCAGTGAAATTGCTGGGCTGGGCGTCTCACTTCACAGTCCAGCCCGCGCTAAGGCCGTACCAGATCGAGAGAACTGCAGCCCGAGTTTCTTGTTCAGATTTTGTGTGCCGATTTTGATTCTGCTCGCCGCTGCGGGCGGCTCCGCGCCCGCTCTGAGCGCGCCGACCGCAGCCGTTGGTGAGAGTGGCATGTTCGAGGCGACTTCCGTCGTTCTGAATATTCGGCTCTTCGCGGCGTACATTGGAATGTTCACTCTGTTCCTCATTCCCATCCTGGGATGGCGAGCTTTCCAACTCTGGAATCAGAAGCGACAGCGAGAGCGATTCCTGCACGTTCCTCTGGCGCAAGCGAGCGCTTTGTCATCCGCCCGCGACGAGGAACGCAAGCGCTTGTCCCGCGAATTGCATGACACAGTGGGGCCAATTCTCACCGCGGTCGGCCTTCAGCTGCGGGCGATCCGTTTAAAATCTCTTTCGACGGAGCAACTGCACGCTCGACTTGACGAAGCCTGCCGGCTGAATGGCGAGGCGTTGCAACTCGTCCGGGATTTAGCCAGGGGCCTGCGCCCAGGTCTGTCGGAACATCTCAGCCTGGCCGCCGCGCTGGAATTGCGGGCACGCCAGCTATTCGATCAATCGGAGATTCGTACATCATTGCAAGTTTCACGGGATGTGGACGAACTTCCGGAAGAACAGCGTACTTGCATTTACCACTGCGTTCTGGAAGCGCTCACCAACTGCGCCAAACATGCGAACCCTAGCTCCATCCGCATCCAGGTGCGCTCCCATGGCGATTTG
>QIAI01000256.1 GCA_003224995.1 Acidobacteriota bacterium | reverse complement strand
CAGGCTGGCATGGTTCGTGCATCCAGATGGTTGATGACCCCGGGGCAAATGAAAGAGAAGATGTCGGCCAAAACCAGTAAACTCCTTCGGATGTTGTTCTTAGTCGTTGCGACATTGGCGCTCGTCGGACTAGCGACTGCGGCCAATGTCAATACTCGGGCACTTACTGGCAAGTCGAAGTCACAAAAAGTGGCAGAAAGTCAGCGGGCGCGGCGGCGCATGAGTCGTATGGCTCGGAGTCGGAGTGTCACTTCCGCCGGACAACGCACCGCAATTCGCCATCGCCGTCATCGCTACTACGAGCGCTTTTACACCAGTTCCTTTGCCGATGATATTACCGGGGGCGACGTCACAGCGGGTGAAGATCCCATCGTTCGGCAAGCTGCAATCGACGCGCTCGGCAATATGAACGGTACCGTGGTTGCCATTGAGCCGACCAGCGGACGCGTCTTGGCGATGGTGAACCAGAAATTGGCGCTTTCCAGTGGAGCGCAGCCCTGTTCGACCATCAAAGTTTCGGTTGCGCTGGCCGCGCTGAGCGAGGGGTTGATCGATAAGGACACACCGATCACCTTGGGCCGCCGCAGCCATATGAATCTTACGAGCGCGCTGGCCCGTTCGAATAACGCCTACTTTGAGGCCTTGGGACGCAAATTGGGTTTCGAGAAGGTCAGTTTCTACGCGCACGAGTTTGGCCTGGGCGAACTGGCGGGTTACAACATGGAGGGAGAACACCTCGGCATCTATCCTGAGGAAGAGATCTCCTCGAAGCTGGGCGGTGTGGGAAAGATGTGTTCCTTCGGTGAAGGAATATCGATGACGCCGCTGCAACTGGGTGCGATGGTCTCTGCTATCGCGAATGGTGGAACCCTCTATTACATGCAGCATCCCACCACGCCAGAGGAAGTCGCGAATTTCCAACCGCGTTTGAAGCGACATCTCGATATCGCTTCGTTGATACCTGAAATTTCGGTCGGCATGGCAGGGGCAGTGCAATATGGAACCGCGCGCAGTGTGCGTTACAACTTCTCCGAAGAGCAGGTGCTGGGCAAAACTGGAACGTGCTCCCGTGCCGGTACTCGCTACGGATGGTTTGCCTCTTATGCGAATACGGACGTGGGACGCATTGTGACCGTGGTGTTCTTGCAGGGCGGCCGGCCCACTTTCGGACCCAAGGCGGCCGAGATTGCAGGGCACCTTTATCGCAACCTGTACGATCACAATTTCTTCGTGGGAAAGCCCGCGCTTCCTACCAATACTGCTGGCGTCCAGCCGGCAAGCACACAATAAGACGGTTTTCTTCCTGAAACACCTCCGGCTTGCGATTCCGCAAGCCGCGCCTGTGTATCGCTGACAAGAATATTGCCGAAAAGCGACACTTCCGTGACATAAGGCGATTCAGACGGAGCATACCGTTACTTCCACGTCCAGACACAGCGTGTTCGACGCGCTGGTCAGAGGATCTCAGGTCCAGTGGAGGATGATGTATGGCGCCTTCAGTTGTCCGTCGATTTTCGTTCGCAACCCTCTTTCTTGCGCTGTTGAGCACTGGCCTTGCCAGCGCTCAGCAGTTCCACCGCACCGATTTGACCGTGGATAAATCCTCGGTCTCACCTTCCGCTCCCAATGTGGATCCCAATCTCGTGAACGCGTGGGGAATTTCCCGTGGCAGCGGCAGCCCATGGTGGATCTCCGACAACGGCACAGGGCTATCTACGCCGTACAACGCTTCCGGCGCGCCTTTTGTTCCGCCAGGTGGCACTCAGCCCGTAGTCGTCAAAATACCCACGCCCGATGGCACCGGTACTTCGGCGCCGACTGGCACGGTATTTAATCCAACCTCAGGATTTCCAATGGGCGCCAATCAGCCGAAAGCGATCTTCTTGTTCGTGACTGAAGATGGCACGATTGCTGGTTGGAATCCCGGCGTAAATCCCAATGCCGTGATCCTGAAGAATCGCAGTGGAAGCGCGATTTACAAAGGATGCGCGCTTGCGATTTTGCCCAGTGGACCGCTTTTCTACGCCACCAATTTTCAGACTGGCCGCGTAGAGGTCTATGACAGAACTCTGAATCGCATTTCCCCTAATGATGAGGACTCCTTCCGCTTTCCGGGGCTTTCACGGGACTGGGCGCCTTTCAACATTCAAAACGTCGGAGGCAACCTCATTGTCACCTTTGTGCACCGGGCACTTGGGAGCAGGGATGAAGACCATGGCCCGGGCCGGGGTTTCGTGGGCGTGTTCGACGCACGCGGACATTTGTTAACGACTCTCCAGCATGGCCCATGGTTCAACGCCCCCTGGGGCATTGCGCTTGCGCCTGGGGACTTTGGCAAGTTTTCGCATCGCCTGCTGATTGGTAACTTCGGGGACGGCGCGATTCATGCATTCAATGCGATGACTGGAAAGCATGAAGGTGCCATGCTGGATGACACGACTGGCCAGAAGTTGATTATCGAGGGACTGTGGGGCCTCAGTTTTGGCGGGGATTCCACGAACAACGGCCTCGCCACGACGCTCTACTTCACTGCCGGGCCAAACGACGAAGCAGATGGACTATTTGGAAACCTGACCCCCGTGTCCAGCGAGCAACTGGGCAACAGTCAATAACGAAGCCTCACGCGAACGATGAACCCCCTCTCGAAAGAGGGGGTTCTTTTTTCTCGGCGCGGTATTGGGCCGACTTGCCCAAGTGGACGAAGAGCGCGGCGCAATACGCGCTAGTTCGAAGCGATGGGAACAGGCGCTCCTTCTTTTCGGATTGCTCGGCACCGCAGGCTATCCCTATGGGATGCGCTTGTTAGCGCCTGTGCCCCAGTTCCGCAACATCGGACGAAGTTTCCGCAGCCCTATGGCCAGCCCCTTTGTACACCAAATTCAGCAGCGGGGGCGCAATCAGCGTAGTGGCAACTGACATAAGCACGACGCTGTCATAGACGGTCTGGCCGATCACGCCCATGGAATGCCCGATTTGTGCGACCACCATTCCTACCTCACCCCGCGGAATCATTCCAACTCCCACGCGGGCAGAATGCAACCATCCCAGGCGATAGGACGCCAGAGCGCATGCGATGAATTTGGAAAGCACTGCCGCCGTCACGATCGCTAGCGCGAAACTGGCGGAGGACCACGTGGTCAGACTGCTGAGATTAAAATGCAGCCCAATTCCCACCAGAAAGAAAGGGAGCAATAACTGTGTGACTCCCTGGGTCAGGTCAAGTACTCGCTTCTCCACGCTTCCCGAGAGCGCCAGGCCCGCAAGGAATGCTCCCACGATTGCTGCAACTCCCGCGTAGACGGCCAATGCAGAGAGAACGAACAGGAACACCATGGCGGCGGCGAATTGCGCCTCGTCGGAGAGTAGTCGCCGATTCACTTTCGGAACCACACGTACCATCGTTCTTCTGCCCCACATCGCGATGACGCCTGTGAATCCGAAAGCCAGAGTCGCAGTGAGCGCGAGTTCCAGGACGTTTACCTCGCCTCGCGCCAGACTGCTCACTAGAGCCAAAATAAGCAAACCGAGGACATCATCAATCACCGCTGCGGCCAGAATGATCTTGCTGGCAGTTTGGTGCAGCAAGCCTTTGGCAGCCAGGACCTGTGCCGTAATTCCCACGCTCGTCGCGACCATGGCAGCGCCCACGAAGATCGCCTGAGTCGTATGCTCACCCCAGAGGGAGGCGATACTCCACCCAGCCACAAATGGAAGGAGCACGCCCAGAACCGCCACCAGCATCGCGATTCGGCCAGTCTTTATGAGGTCAGACGACCTCACATGCAGGCCCACATTGAAGAGGAGAAACATGACCCCAAGCTCTCCTAGAACGGAGATAAGATCATTCGGCGCAATCCAGCCGAGCACAGCCGGCCCAATCAGGACACCGGCGAGAATTTGCCCCACCAGTCCCGGTTGCTTCAACCGCTCAAAGATTTCGTTGAGCAGCATTGCCGAGCCCAAGACGGCAAGCATGGTGAGCGGCAGGGTTAGCGGACTTGATACGTCAAACGCGTTCGCCTGAGACACGGCATGTGTCCTTCATGGAACACAGTGCGCCTGCTACATCTTCCAGTGCAATGGTAACCCAGCATAGTTGGAGCCCGGCAGGCCCAGAGCCTTTTTGCCTTGAATAGCTCAACTGGCATGCAGGTCTCGCGTGATTTGAATTCCATCGTGCCGGAGTGGCAACAATTAGTTGCGCGATCGCCATCTCTTATGGAATGACACATCGCGAACGAAATTATTTTTTATCTGAGTGATTTTGACCTGTCGTACGGTTCGATCCCTGACGGCCTCGCTCTCGTTTCGTTCCTCCCGCCAAAAAGCAACGACCAGAATGGCTGCTCCTTCATCCAACCCCTGTATTGCCCTCTACAGTCCAAGAGGTGCACTGCGTTTGGAGGCTTCTTGAAAATCCGCCCTCGGGTTGGTCGTCTGTTCTCGAAAGTTATTTTCTTGTGGATTTTTCTTTCGTTAACCTTGACCGCGCAAGATCGACGATTTCATAACGCTCCACCTTCCAGCCAGCAAAAGAAAAACCCCTACGCCGGGCAGGCGGCTGCCGTGAAGGCAGGCGAGCGACTTTATGCTCTGAACTGCCGCTCTTGTCATGGCATCAATGGGAAGGGAAACGGAAATGTCCCGGCTCTGTCGCGCGGAGCGATTCAGACCGTGCCGGATGGCGAGATCTTCTGGTTCATTACTACTGGTTCAGTTGAGAATGGCATGCCGTCCTGGGCCCAACTTTCTGAACAGAAGCGCTGGCAAATCGTTACCTACCTGAAGACACTCAAGAACGCCCGGAGCACAGCGGCACCGGCAGCGGCGGCTCCAAATGCACCCCCAGTGCCGACGAACGCTCCCGCACCGCCGACCACCTTCACAGATTTTCGCTTTGAGGAACCTGGCAAGATGCACAAGATCACCATCCAGGATCTTCCCGCGCCCTACGCCACGCACTCCGCCAACAATGGGCCCGATCTGGTGAAGCGCCCTGCGAATGCATGGCCAAAAGCTCCAGCCGGATTCCTGGTTCAGCAATATGCCACTGGACTGGATGAACCAAGAGAACTCCGCATCGCTCCGAATGGCGATATTTTTGTGGCCGAGAGCAGCAGCGGAACGATCAAAGTCTTTCGAGGGATCACGGCCGAGGGGAAGCCGCAGCAATCGGAGTCGTTCGCGGGCGGGCTGAATCACCCGTATGGAATGGCCTTCTATCCACCAGGAGACAATCCACAATGGGTTTACATCGGAGATGAGGATGCCATCGTGCGATTTCCCTATCGCAGCGGAAATCTGAAAGCCACTGGTCCGGTACAGCACATCGCAGATCTTCCCCGTGCCGAGGGGCACTGGACCCGCGACCTGCAATTCACCGCCGACGGCAAAAAATTGTTTGTCGCTGTGGGTTCCGCATCCAATGTCTCCGATCCCGATACCACGCCCGAAGAGAAGAATCGCGCGGATATTCTCGAATTCAATCCCGACGGATCTGGCATGCGAGTTTATGCCTCCGGTATCCGCAATGCGGGCGGAGGGCTGGCCATCGATCCCCAGACCGGGCAATTGTGGTGCTCGGTAAATGAGCGAGACGGGCTGGGGGACAATCTCGTGCCCGATTACATCACTCACGTGCAGGATGGCGGTTTTTATGGCTGGCCGTGGTGGTATATCGGCGCTCACCAGGATCCGCGGCATGCGGGCAAGCATCCGGAACTCAAAGACAAGGTTCTGGTTCCTGACGTTCTGCTGCAGCCCCACAATGCCTCTCTCGAGTTGACTTTCTACCATGGAACGCAATTTCCAGCGGAATATAAAGGCGACATTTTCGCCTCCGAACACGGCTCATGGAATAAATCGGTTCGCGCCGGATATGAGGTGATTCGCGTGCCCCGGCATCAGACAGCGCGGGCCAGTGGAGAATACGAAGATTTCCTAACCGGGTTTGTCGTCGATAACGGTCATGTGTGGGGAAGACCGGTTGGGATTGCAGTTGCTACCGACGGATCGTTGCTGGTCAGCGATGATGGGTCGAATACGATCTGGCGAGTCAGTTACAGCGGCGCCGGGAAAGGCACCCGCTAAGCTCGGCCAAAACAGCCTTAGGCGCAGGTGCCGCTTTACGCAAAGAACCCAGGAAATCCAGCGCGGTTTGTGCTAGGATGCTGCACCTGTCGGCTTCCCAAGCTTTGATTGGCTTATGAATATCCTCCGAGTGCGTCGGATTAGCATTTGCATCGCGATTATCGCGACCGCCTCGCCGGATGGGGGATGAGCTGATCGATTCGCAGTCTGAAATGCTCTTGACCCACCCTGATCAGAACACTCAAATCGAAACCATGCCTAAACTTGATGTAACTCTCAACGACATTCGCGAAGCCCGCAACCGCATCGGAGGCTCGGTCTATTTATCGCCCTGCCCTCCGTCTCCCAGTATCTCGGAGATCAGCGGCCAGCCCATTTACCTCAAGTTGGAAAATCTGCAGCGCACTGGCTCGTTCAAGGAAAGAGGCGCGCTGAACAAGATTCTCACCCTGAGTGCGCACGACAAGCAGCGAGGCGTAATCGCCGCGAGTGCCGGAAATCACGCGCAGGGAGTCGCCTTTCATGCCAAGGGAAACGGGGTCTCGGCCAAAATCGTGATGCCGGTGATGACCCCGCTCGTAAAAGTGAACGCTACCAAAAGCTATGGCGCGCACGTGGTGCTGCACGGGGATGGTTACGACGAAGCCTATGAAGAAGCCTGCCGGCTTGCCGACACAGAACACCTGGCCTTTGTCCACCCCTTCGATGATCCAGCGGTGATCGCAGGGCAGGGAACGATTGCACTGGAGCTTCTGGAGCAGGTGCCCGATCTGGATGCCGTAGTAGTTCCCATCGGCGGAGGCGGGTTGATCAGCGGGATTGCCTGCGCGATCAAGGAAATCAAACCCGCCGTGCGAGTCATTGGGGTTCAGGCCGCGCGCATGCCTTCCATGTTGGAAGCCATTAAGGCTCACAAGCCTACGACGATCCCGTCCAATCCAACCATTGCGGATGGCATTGCCGTGCGGCGTTCCGGAGAGCGCACCCTGCAACTGGTTGAGAAATATGTAGACGAAGTTGTTTCCGTGGAAGAAGAGGAAATTGCCAGCGGGATTCTGACCCTTCTGGAACGCGAGAAGATGCTTGCCGAGGGAGCGGGCGCCGCGGCGGTGGCGGCTCTTCTCCATCACAAAGCGAAGCTCAAACATAAGAAGACGGTCGCGCTGGTTTGCGGTGGAAACATCGATGTCACACTGTTGTCGCGAATCATCCAGCGCGGGCTGGTGAAGGATGCTCGGCTGGTGCGTCTTCAGATTCACCTGTCCGATCGCCCGGGCTCACTCCATCAACTGACCAAAATCATTGCCGCCCATCATGCCAACATTGTGGAACTGCAATTCGACCGTGCCTACTACGGCGTGAGCCTGGGCGACACGCTGATTGATGTGACTCTCGAAACGCGGGGGAAGGATCAGATTCAGCGCATTCTGGCCGCGCTGGCGGAGGCCGGATACCGCCACGAACGCGTTCTATAAAAACCCGCGAATCGATGGCTGCATTTCGCGGAAAAGGCCCGTTGGTTTATGCTTGCCTCCGCTCCGGAGGACTTGTGAATTCTCTTCGCTGCCGTTTGCGGTTCGTCCTGCCGTTATTCATTTGTCTCGCAAGTTGGTCGGTTGCATGTGCGCAGCAAGTTGATCCCACTCTGTACCAGGAATTGCGCTGGCGCATGATCGGACCCTTTCGTGGCGGCAGAACCGTGGCCATCGCGGGCATTCCGAGCGTGCCAAACGTTTTCTACATGGCGCCGAACAATGGCGGCGTCTGGAAGACGACCGACTACGGGTGGACGTGGAATCCAATTTTCGATGACCAGCCCACTGGA
>QIAI01000255.1:5885-9338 GCA_003224995.1 Acidobacteriota bacterium | reverse complement strand
GGCGATCCCTGAGCCACCGACGCCAATTTCTCGCCGCTGGATGGATCATTCGTATCGAAATACTGCGCCACAGACGGCTGCTCCCACGCACCATTGATGAAATGACCGAATCTGCGCGCGTGCCGGTCAAGCCAACTCAGCGCCTCTTTCGATTCTTCCAGCGCGGGCCCGTACTCCATCGTGGCAAACTTTTCAGCAATGCTCATGCAAGATTTTCCCGATCCTCGTCAGCCTCTCTCCGGAATTCACGTCTTCAATTTGCGAACTCCGCGGTCTTCTTCGCGCCCTTCGCGGTTAAAAGCTCTTCTGCGCGAATCTCTGCGAAAACGTTCACTCCCTACGCGATCGGATGACGATAATCCGCTGAGTATCGCCCTGTGGCATGGAATTCCAACTGCCGCTCAATGTCATTCAACAATCCGCTCGCCCCAAAACGAAACAGTTCCGCCTTCATCCACGGTAGTCCCAACTCTTCTTTCATCAAGGCCAGCCACTCCGTCGATTGCTTCGCGGTACGAATTCCTCCCGCCGGTTTGAACCCGACGGCCATCCCCGTTTCCTGCGCGTACTCGCGAATCGCCCGCGTCATCACGAAGCCGACCGGCAAGGTTGCATTGGTCGCTTCTTTCCCGGTCGAGGTCTTGATGAAATCCGCGCCGGCCATCATTGCGACCACGCTGGCTCGACCGACGTTGCGCAGCGTCATCAAATCGCCAGTACCCAGAATGACCTTCATGTGCACGGGGCCACAGGCTTGCTTGAACCCGGCAATCTCATCATAGAGTTCCTGCCAGCGACCGCCGAAAACATGGGCTCGCGTGATGACCACGTCGATCTCTTGCGCGCCCGCTTCCACCGAGCGTCGAATCTCCGCCACTCGCTCGGCAAGCGGCGAAAGTCCCGCGGGAAAACCGGTCGAAACCGCGGCCACCCGCACCGAGCTTCCTTCCAGGGCCCGACGCGCCGTTTCCACAAAGCGGTGGTAGACACAGATCGCCCCCACCTGAATATTCAGTTCCTCAATCTCCAGCCGCTTCAGCAACTCGTGCCGCAACGGATACCGGCCCTTGGCGCACAGTCGCCGCACGCGCTCATCCGTATCGTCGCCCGAAAGGGTCGTCAGATCCATGCACGTGATTGCGCGCAGCAGCCATGCCACCTGCCATTCTTTTTTGACGCTGCGCCTCAAGACATGGCTCTGCGCACGCCGCTCAACTGCGCTGGTATTGACGCGTACCTGCTTCACCCATTCGAGATTCAACGGAATCCCGCGATTGGAGAGCAAGGGCTTGCCCGCGAGCGAGGCAATCGTTCCGCCCACGGTCGAATGGATCGCTTCTGAAGATGCATTCGCCGAGTTCTCGGCAACGCTGAAACGTCGATTACTTTCCACCGTCATTGGATGTTTACTGCCCAACTCGCGATTCCAGGCATGAACCCAGTTTCGCGCGTCTTCTGCAGCCGTGGCGCAGGTAATTGTACGGCAGAACGCCCAAAAGAAAAGCGCCGCGCAAAGCGAACTCGCGGCCTGGCCCCGACAACGTTCTCCGTCCGGGTTGCTACTAGCGTGTTTCCCTTGACACTCTGGAATCTCGCAGCTAGGCTACGGCGTCACCTTATCCGGCTCAAATGAAAATCGTCCGCTGCTTCGCGGTTTCTCGTTCGGTTCGCTCCCTTTTCCAGTCTTTCACCTTCCTTCTGCTTTTCTCGGTCCTCAATTCACCTGCGCGGGCCGCGAAGAAAATTATCTTCGACACCGATCCCGGCACTGACGACGCGCTCGCCCTCATGCTGGCGTTGAACTCGCCCGAACTCGATGTCCGCGCCATTACCGTGGTCCCGGGCAATGTCACCGCGGAGATGGGATTGGAAAACGCTCTGCGCATGGTGTCGCTGGCCAATCGTTGCGATATCCCGGTCGCGGCCGGAGCGCGCCGTCCCCTCTTTCAAAAATTGATCACTGCGGAATTCTGGCATGGCAAGAACGGCCTCGCCAATGTCGAACTGCCGCCCAGCAAGTGCAAGGTGGACGCGCGCTTCGGTCCGGATCTCATCATCCAGTTGGTGCATGCTTCGCCGCACGAAATTACCCTCGTGCCGGTCGGGCCGCTTACCAATATCGCGTTGGCGGTTGAGAAGGATCCTTCCATCGTCCCCTTGGTGAAGGAAGTCATCCTGATGGGCGGCTCGATCACCGGCGGAAACGTAAACGCCTCTGCCGAAGCCAACATCTACAACGATCCGGAAGCGGCGCAGATTGTCTTCCAAGCCGGCTGGCCCCTCACTATGGTCGGACTTGAGGTGGGCGATAAGGCTATGCTCACGCCGAAGTATCTCGACGAACTCAGCAAGGCGCACGGTCCTATTAACGACTTTATCGCCTCTGTCCTGAAATACCTGATGGGGTTGTCGATGCAATTCGGTGAGGCCGGCACTCCCATGTACGACCCCTCGGCCGTCGCGGTTGCCATTGATCCGACTCTGGTCAAGACCCAAAACATGCATGTGGACGTCGAGACGCGCGGTGAGTTTACGCGCGGCGAAACCGTCGGCAACCGGCGCGGATATATCGAGCGCAATGTCCTGCACGGAGACCGTTACGTAATCGAAGGCGCCGACAAGGTGCAGCCGAACGCGAAAGTCTGCGTGGATGTCGACGCCGACCGCTTCCTGCAGCTCTTTGTGGCCAGAATTCGCGGTAAGTAAGTTCCATGGACATTCGTGGCCTGCGGACAATGTAGCTGCTTTCGCGGGTGGTGCCGAACGCCAAGGAGAAACAATGTTCACTCCGCAAACTTTCCCGCTGGCCTTGCTGATGATGATCACCAGCGCCATCTGCTGGGGTTCCTGGGCCAATACCTACAAAGGCGTGAAGAATTACCGCTTCGAACTTTTCTACTGGGACTACGCCATCGGCATTTTCCTGATCTCTCTTATCCTCGGACATACCATGGGCAGCACCGGTCACGACGCCTCCAGCATGATGAACAACATTCATGCCGCGGGTACTTCGAACGTGATCTATGCCCTGATTGGCGGGGCCATCTTTAACCTGGCCAACCTGTTGCTCGTGGCCGCCATTGACATGGCAGGCTTGGCGGTGGCCTTTCCCATCTCCATCGGCATCGCTCTCGTTGTGGGTACGGTCCTCAGTTACATCCTCCAACCCAAAGGCAACCCGGCGCTGCTCGGGCTTGGCGTAATCTGCGCGCTGGTCGCCGTCATCCTCGACGGCAAAGCCTATGGCAGCCTCGGCCGGGCGGAGAAGTCCACCTCCCGAAAAAGCGTCATCGTTTGCGTCATCTCCGGAATTCTCATGGGCCTGTGGGCGCCATTCCTCACGCGCGCCATGACCAGCGGCAGTCCGCTGGGACCTTACAGCGCCGTCGTCTTCCTAACACTAGGCGCGCTGTTCTCCTGCTTCATATGGAATTTGTATTTCATGAAGCATCC
>QIAI01000255.1:0-5855 GCA_003224995.1 Acidobacteriota bacterium | reverse complement strand
CCGGCTTCCGGCCATTTGTTGGGTGTGCTCGGCGGCTTCATCTGGGGAACCGGCACCGTCTTCAACATGGTCGCAGCCTCGCTCACCGGAGTCGCCATCTCGTATGCGATCGGTCAGTCTGCGCCCATGGTCGCTGCCTTGTGGGGAGTGCTGGTCTGGAAGGAATTCGCCGGAGCCGGCAGCCGCAGCAAGATGTACTTAGTCCTGATGTTCGTCTTCTACGGCCTGGCAATTCTGCTGATCGCCAAAGCCAACGGCTGATTCCGGAGTCTGAATTCTGCGAGTCTGAGTTTCAGGGAGCCTGAGTTTTGGAAGTCTGAGTTTCATGGAGTCGAAGGTTTGAAAGGGCTCGGCTTTAGCCGAGCCGCAAAGCCACTACAATGCTCGGCAGCTTTAAAAACTGCGAAAAAAGTGCAGAGGGAGCGCGAATCGGGAAGGGCACGACCTCGGTCGTGCCGCTAATCCGTTGAATTAGGTCTGCGCTTCAGCGCCTGAGGTTCGTTTTGGCATCTGCAAGACTTTTTCCGCGCCCGTTTAGCCGCTGAGGTCAGGAGAATGCGACATTCATGAAATCCGGAAACCCCACCCGTCGCGATCTCCTCAAAACTGCGTCCGCCTTTGCCGCGCTGCCCCGGTTCACCGCTTCAGTCCACACTCAGACCGGGCCTTCCACGCCTCTTCCGCGACTCACCGGAAGCCCTGTCCTCGACAGCTTGCCTCCCGTGATCGAGCATTCGCGCGACGTCCACACCAATGTTGACCGCGTCCGCGAAGTTGCCGGCTGGATGGCCTACGAAGAACTCCCCATGCCCGACTACCAGCTCCCTTTCGGCATCGGGCAGGGCAGCGCCGACGACACTATTGATTTCGTGATGACCGCGGACGCCGTCGATACCGCCTTCACCGACTTCTCGAACCATACCAAGTTCCAGGTCGACTACGCGGGGCGCCACTGGTCCGATTCCGATGCGCTTTTCGCCTGCATGAAGCGCGCCATGGACAATGGCTTCCCGATTCTCGACGGCAAATTCCTCGCCCAAGTTACCCGCCCCGACTTGCAGCGCATCTTTGCCGGAAACATCGAGATGCCCATGCTCGACGAGAAAATGGAAGTCTGGCATCAGGTGGGAACCGTACTCGCCGCGAACTATGGCGGTCGCTTCCACAACTTCGTGCGGAGCTGCCCGCCGCGCCTCTACGACGGCGGCAAGGGTCTCATCGACCGCCTGGTAAAGGAATTCCCGCGCTTCAACGACGTGAGCGAATACGATGGCCATACCATCAAGTTCTACAAGCTTCCGCAACTCGGCATCTGGATCACTTACTCCGCGCTCCACAAAAGCGGCGCTTTCCCCCTCGAAGATATCAATAAGATGACCGCCTTTGCGGATTACATTGTGCCCGTCGGCTTGCGTCTGATGGGAATGACCAGTTACTCCGAGAAGTTGGAAACTGCCATTAACAGCTACACGCTCATCCCGCGTGACAGCGCATGGGAAGTCGAGATCCGCGCTCACTGCATTTACGCCACCGCCTTGCTGTGTGAAGAGATCAACAAAAAGCGGTCGCCCGAAAACAAGATCATCATTCCCCAGATCGATGCCCGTCTTTGGTTGCCGTATCACACCACATCCTGGCCGCATCACCTGACCAGGACCATCATGTATTGATTCAGATTTTTGCTGGGGATTGATCTTCTGTTTGAGGCCGGTTGCAGGGAAACATTCTTCAACTTCGGAAAATGTCAGCCATTTTTTCGAGCCCAACTCCTGTACACCCGTAAACATCTCACCAGAGCAATCTGCCTCGACATGACAGGCGGCAGATTGAAGCTGTGCCGCATGGCCGAAAACCTGCAAGCCGAAAAGGAAAGTCAGCGCGGCCGCCTTTACCGGAAGCTCCGCCATGATGGCCGAAGCCGTTCACTCTACGATCGATACCGGAAACGAGCTTCTCCTGCTATGGGGAATGAAGCGCAGTGCCCGCCCGGCGGATCACCTGCATCCTTACGGTCACGGAAAAGCCCTCTATTTCTATTCGCTTCTGGTTGCCGTCTACATCTTCGGCGCGGGCGGCGGTTTCGCCATCTACCATGGAATCTCGCGCCTGCGAAACCCCGAGCCCTTCGAACACGTCGGATGGAACTACCTGGTGCTGGCCTTGTCCGCAGCTTTCGATTCCTACTCGTTCCGTGTCTCTTATCGTGAGTTGCAACGCGGGAAGGAACCCGACGAGACCACCTGGCAGGAAATCATTGACAGCAAAGATCCCACCATTTTCACGGTTTTTCTCGAAGACGTGGGAGGCCTGGTCGGATCTTTTCTGGCGTTCCTAGGAATCTTTCTGGGAACCAGGCTGCACAATCCCTACCTTGATCCGATCGCCTCGATTCTCATCGGCCTGCTGCTGGGCGCGATCGCCCTTTTACTGGGCCGGGAAAGCGGAGCGCTCCTGGTGGGCGAGAGAACCAATCGCGCTCGCATTCGCCGGGTTCGCGAGATCATCGCCTCCGATCCTTCCGTCGAGGCTGTCGGCGACCTGCTCACCATGCAACTGGGGCCCAATCAGGTCCTGCTGAACGTCGATATTCGCTTTCGTCCCGATCTCGATGTCCGCCAACTTGAGTCCGCCATTGACCGGATTGAAAGCGGTATTCGCCAGCAAGAGCCCTCCATCGAACGGATCTACATCGAAGCGGACTCGCTCAGGCGATCCACCAACTCGTCCAAGGCCGCATGAAAAGTGTTTGTTCGGCATCGAACATAGTAAACGCTCCCATCCAACTCAAAATCAGGTATGCTTTTAATAGACCGCCCGAATTTCGCTGTGGTCGCCCAGAGGAGTTTTATGGCCGCATCTCGCAACAAGTCGCAGGAGTCCAGATTTCTAAGCTCCTGGAAAGAGATTGCCAATTACATGGGCAAGGGTGTGCGCACGGTGCAGCGGTACGAGGCGCAGTTTGGCTTGCCGGTACGTCGTCCAGCGGGCAAGTCGCGTGCCGCCGTAATTGCCACGCGCGCCGAAATTGATGCTTGGATTGCCGCCAGCCCCATTCGCGAGACCTTTCGCCTGAATCCCAGCTTTGAAGTTCCTCGCGCTCCCGAACTGAACGCGATCCGCGACGGCATTCGCGAAATGCACGCTTTGCGCGAGCAGATGACTGCATTGCGCTCCGAGACGCGCTCGTCCTTGCGACTGCTGATCTCGAGCCTGCACACGCTTCGTCAGGGGACTGCCAAGGAAGATCGCAAACCCGAGGATCTTTTCGCGGCGGCGCTGCGGGTCACGAGCGGACTTACGCTTCCTCCGGCGAAAGGCCGCGATCAGGATAATTAGATAATTAAAGGAGCGGTTCTCGCAACTTCCGCCCCTAGCTGGCCGCCCTCTGTTCCGGCCCTTCTTCTTCCAACTGATCGTCTCGGTGGAAAATCATTTCGCGGATTACTTTTGCGTTCGCGTCGTCGGCCGCCGACTGATCTCGTAATCGCCTTGCGATCGATGTCATTCCTCCTAGCGATTCCGCTACCCTTCGCTGCATGGCCGCTTTTTCTTCCAGCGCTCGCATAGCCGCCCACAGCGCGGTTTCCGTGGTGTGCGACAATTCTTGCGACAAGCTTTCCGGAGCGTAAGAATGCCCCACGCGACAGCGGAAGCGCACCATCTTCTCGTCTTTCAACTCCCATAGCACTCCGTGGCACTCCGGACAGGCAAAGACGGACGGCGCCCCCTGTCCTTCTTCGGGAAACGCAACTTCCAGATTACCTTCCGGATCATCCGCGAGCGGGCGACCTCCTTTCGCGTTCTCATTCTTCGGCTCTGTCATGGTTTCATCCTTTTGCGCATTCGTCAGGGTCTGCACCTGTGGCCCGATCTCTGCGGAGGGCAGAATGAAGTCGGCGCCCGCATAGCGCAATGCTCGTCGTGGCATTTCGCCGAACTTTGCTTCTTCCGGGTCCTGCACGATGGCCACGCCTCCGCGACGGCGTACCGCTAGCAATCCCGCCGATCCGTCATCTAACAGGCCGCTTAACAAAACTGCAATCACCCGCGGCCCATAGACCCGCGCGGCGCTTCGGAACAGAGGATCAATCGCAGGCCGGTGCCGGTTTTCTCGCGGCCCTTTCTGCACCCGGACCCGCCCGTCTTCCACTGTGAGATGGTGGTCCGGTCGCGCCACGTAAATGTGACCGCTGCGAATCCACTCCCCGTCTTTGGGATGGCTGGCTGTCAGTTTTCCTGCACGGGAGAGCAACCCGTCGAGCAAGCATCCGGCATCCGCTGCTACGTGGACGACGACGAAAAGAGTCGCTGCGAAATCCTGCGGCAGGCTATGCACAATGCGTCGCAAAGGATCGAAGCAGCCCGCCGAACCGCCAATCACAATGATGTCGCGCATGCTTCGTCTCCAGCTATCGTCGGCACGATCGCCCGGCTTGGTGAATCACTCCCCTTAGAGCGATCCCCATTCCCCTTCCGTTGCATGGAGTTTTCGAGACTTCCCCTGAACCCAGACTCGGTCGTGCAGCAAACCCGGTGGAGTCCACGTGTCCTATCCCGCAAGTTCGCGCCATAAATCTGTCATCCCGACCGGAGTTGCATGAGTCTGTCATCGCGCCCGGAGTGCCATGAGTTTGTCATCCCGACCGGAGCGCCATAAATCTGTCATCCCGACCGGAGCGAAGCGGAGTGGAGGGACCTTGTGTTTTCAAACGGCCGCTTCTCTTCACTCAGGATTTTCCTGATGCCATTTATTTCTGAAACACCACACCACCACGCTGCGAAGAACGCGCAGATGGAGCGCGGATCGGGAAGGGCACGACCTCGGTCGTGCCAAGAATGGCGTTGAAATGAGGGTTGCGCTTCACCGCCTGCGGTTCGCTTGTTAGGCTCTTTTGCTCCGGGAGTCCTTCCCTCCCATGTCGCGCTCCACTACATCACTGATATCCAGCAGGGTGATCACCACACCATCGATCTTGTTCTCCAGCGTGCGGTAGGGCGTGATGCGCAGCTTGTACCACTTGCCGTCATGCGCCCGCACCTGTTCATTATGGGGCGTCACATCTCGAATCACGTCGAGCATCCATCGTTCCAGCAGCGGCAGATCGATAGCCAGTGGAATGTGCGTCAGCGTCTTCCCCACGTCGCTCTCGGAAAATCCCAGCGCTTTTTCTGCTTCCGGCGTGTATCGCCGGATGCGTAGATCCTGTCCCAGCATGATCATCGGAATGGTGGCGCTGTTCAGCAGGTTCATCAGATCGCTGCTGAGTTGGGCCAACTGCTGGTTGCGACTCTGAATTTCCTCGTTCACCGTATTCAGCTCTTCATTCGCGGATTCCAACTCCTCCTTCGAGGTCTGGAGTTCTTCATTCGTACTCTGCAACTCCTCGTTGCCCGACTGAATTTCCTCATTCGCCGACTGCAACTCTTCGTTGGTTGCCTCTTGCGATTCAATAATCGACTGCAGGTACTCCTTGGTGGCCCCCAATTCTTGCTTCAATTGCTCCATCTGTAATTGCGTGGCTCGTTGATCTCTGGTACCCACAGGCCTCGCCGGAGTCTGCTTTTCGGCTCGGTCCAGCTCCTGACCCGTTTCCTCCTCGAACAGCACCAGGTAATTTCTTTGGTCCCGCGCCGGGGTAGCGAAGGGGACCACTTCCACCCGGAGCCGCACCGGCTTATGACCGTCGTCTTCGAGGGTAATGTGGTCCTTCGCCGCGGGGACACCGTCCTTGCGGGCTTTTTCCAGCAAGTCCCGCAACTCGTACATCAATCCGGGCTTGGCCATTCTCAGCACGTTGAGGCTCGCCTTTCCTGCCTGCAATTCCAGGTAACGACCAGTGCGGCCCCGGCTCTGC
>QIAI01000254.1 GCA_003224995.1 Acidobacteriota bacterium | reverse complement strand
TCCGGCGGTGCAAACCGCGCTGACCCCCTTCGCCCAGATAGCCAGCAAGGTGGTGGGGCAATGAATCAGGCGCTTCCGCTGGCGGCCGATTACATTCGTGTTCTGCCCGAGATTGTGCTCTCGCTTTTCGGCATGGCCATCATGGTGATCGATCCCCTGGTGGACGAAGAAAAGAGCCAGCGGCTTCTCGGCGGGTTGGGACTCGGCGGAACGGTCGCGGCGTTAATTGCCACCTGGATCATGGCGCAATCTCCGGGCTTCGCCTTCTGGAGCATGGTGCGGGTGAACGGGTTCAGCGTTTTCTTCCACATACTCGTAATCGTGATCGCGCTGGTGGTGATCCTCACATCCTACGAGTACATGGCAGTCCAGAAACTACGGGCCGGCGAGTATTACGCCCTGATCTTGTTTGGCCTGGTTGGCATGTGCCTGATGTCATCCGCGGTCGAGTTGGTGTTGATCTTCATTTCGCTGGAAATTTCCTCGATCTCGACCTACGTGCTTGCGGGTTTTCGCCGGCGCTCAGCCACCAGTAGCGAGTCATCCCTGAAGTACTTCCTGCTGGGCTCGTTCGCGACCGCATTTTTTCTTTACGGAGTGGCCTTGATGTTCGGGGCCACCGGCTCGACCAATCTCAATGTCATCAGCACAGCTCTGAATTCCGGACACGTGCCGGTCCTGGCCTACATTGCGATGGGGTTGATGTTTATCGGCCTCGGATTCAAAGTGGGAGCCGCTCCATTCCACGTCTGGACTCCCGACGTCTACGAGGGAGCCCCCGCGCCAATCGTGGGCTTGATGTCGACCGCGCCCAAGGCAGCGGCATTTGCGGTTTTGTTGCGCATCCTCTTTGAAGCAAATGCTCCTGGCCGCTTCTGGTTTATCTGGGTATCGGCTGCGCTGTCGATGACGCTGGGCAACGTATCCGCATTGGTGCAGTACAACGTGAAGCGCCTGCTGGCCTACTCTTCCATCGCGCACGCCGGCTACATTATGGTTGCCTTCGCGGCGAGGCCGGAACTCGGTGCGCCCGCAGTCATGTTCTACACGGCTGCCTATGCGGCCATGAACGTTGGGGCGTTCGCCGTGGTCAGCCACCTGGCCAACGAAGGGGAGCGCTACGTCACGCTCGAGGACTACGCCGGGTTGGGCAGGAAAGCTCCCATTCTTGCGGGCACTTTAGGCATTTTTCTGATCTCGCTGATCGGGATTCCGGTGACCGGCGGCTTCTTCGCCAAATTTTACGTGTTCAGCGCATCGCTGCAGTCAGACCTGGTGGGGTTGACGATCATCGGGGTGATCAACAGCGCAATCGGCGCCTATTACTATTTGAAAATCGTCGTCGTGATGTATATGCGCGAGCCGCGCGAAGAGGTTCCGGTGCTGTCGATGCCTTTGGCTCTAGGGGCAGCGCTGGCAATCTCAATGGCAGCCACCATTTACCTCGGGGTCTTGCCCGATCGCATGCTGATTTTCCTGCGGCAATCCACAAAAGAGCTCCTCCAGGAACCGGTGGTCACACCGCAGCAAACTGGAACTGCGACCGGGGAGCAACCAGGTCCTTAAGCGGAGTTGGAGGCAGCGTGATGAAAGCCGCCGCAGCGATGGCTACTCAGCTTTGTAGCAAATTTCTGCACTAACACGGCAAACTTCCGCACCGGGCCGCATTTCCACAATTGACATCTGTTCGTTGAATCGGCATAGTATGCGGATACAGTCACACCTGTAGTACAAAATCCCCCAAATGGACAGGAGGCAGGTATGTCCAAGTTCCTTCGCACACTGTGGTCGGACGAGTCAGGGCAAGATATCGCCGAATACGCGGTTATGCTGGCGGTAATCCTGGTGCTGGTAGTCGGCACAGTCCGGCTTATCGGCTCCAACGCCAACAATGCGTTTTCGACAGCGGCCAGTTCGATTCAGTAGTGCAAGCTGGCGGGTTATCGATGGCCCGCCTTCCACCTGCCGCTTCACCCTCAAGCGGTGTTGACGGAAACGCTGTTAACCGCTAAGATCGCAACTCGATGACACGATTTACCTACTTTTCCTTCGCGTTTTTCCGCTACTGGTTTACCAGCGTAGCGGCTTGGGCGGAGCTTGTAGGTGGGATGAATCGGCATTAGTCACCTACAATTTCAAGTTCCAGTCAAGCCGCGATTCTCAAGAATCGCGGCTTTCGTTTTTTTGGCCAAAGGGGGCCATACCCATGATCGTGAACATGTCCGAAGGAGCTAGCGAAGAGCAGATCACCCATATTATCGAGCGCATCCGTGAAGCGGGCTACCAACCGCACGTCACCCGCGGCACAACGCGCACCATCGTGGCAGCGGTAGGCAGCGGGCGACGGCACGAGATCGAAGCGCTGCAGGTGGCGCCTGGGGTCGACAACGTCGTCGCCATCGCGCAGCCGTTCAAGCTGGTCAGCCGGCAGGTGCGACCCCACCGCACCGCGGTGCGCGTGGGTGACGTCGAGATCGGAGGCGACGATGTAGTGGTCATCGCCGGCCCGTGCTCGGTGGAATCCCGTGAACAGCTGGTTTCAACCGCGCATGCGGTTAAGAAAGCCGGCGCCAGTCTGCTGCGCGGTGGCGCCTATAAGCCCCGCACTTCTCCTTACGATTTCCAGGGTCTGGGTGAAGAGGCTCTCAAGATCCTGCGCGAAGCGAGCGAAGAGACCGGCATGCCCGTGGTCACCGAGGTCATGGGAACTGAAGATGTGGAACTCATCTGCGAATATGCCGACATGCTCCAGGTGGGGGCCCGGAACATGCAGAATTTTTCGTTGCTGCGCAAGTTGGCTACGGTGCGCAAACCGGTGCTGTTGAAACGGGGGCCTTCAGCCACGGTGAAGGAATGGTTGCTGGCGGCCGAATATTTGTTATCGGGCGGGAATCACGACGTGGTTCTGTGCGAGCGGGGGATCAAAACCTTCGAAACGGAAACCCGCAACACGATCGACTTGGCAGCGATTGCCTTGGCGCGCGACTTGTCGCACCTGCCCGTCATCGCCGACCCCTCCCATGGAACGGGCAAGCAAAGCCTGATTGCTGCCGTCTCGCGCGCCGCAGTGGCAGTCGGCGCGGATGGGCTGATCATTGAAGTTCATCCCTGTCCAGAACGCGCCCTTTCCGACGGGCCGCAGTCGCTGGACTTCGCCGCGTTCGAGAAGGTAATGCGGGGACTCTCCGCGCCGCTGCGAGGCATTGCTGGCGCCGCGCGGGAGGGGATCACCGTCCCGGCCTAGGGGGACGGGGCAGAAATAAAGCATATAAAGCATAAGGAAAATTCTGAGTGAACAGAACCGGTCCTTGAAAACACAAGGCCCTCCACTCCGCCTCGCTCCGGTCGGGATGACAGGCTTATGCCGCTTCGCTCCGGTCGGGATGACAGACTTATGCCGCGAATTTGCGGGACAGGACACTAAAGCGATGTGCCTGGATTGGGTTCAAGAGGGTGGCGGCGGGACGGGCAAAAGTCGCCTGCAAAACAAAACGCCCCAAACTCTGGTTAGAGTCTTGGGACGCTCGTCGAACAGCCCTCCCCCGAGTACTGCTCAAAGACAAGGTAAAACGCGGGACGATTTGTGGGAATGGCACCGGCGTGCTATCGGGGGGCACGAACGGGTAGGGGGTCCGCAATCACCTTCTGCATGCGGACAATCGGCAGGGACTCGCCATTGGCGAGAGGGACTCCAAGCTTTTCGAGTGAAATATAGCCGCGCGCCCGGTAAAGCGGAACACCGCTCAAGGTAGCCCCCATCTCAAAACTCCGGAAGCCGGCAGCAATCCCAGCCTGCTCGCAGGCGTCCAGCAGCAACGTACCGATCCCGCGGCGCACCCAGTCGGGATGCACAAAGAAGGCGCGGATCTTGGCAGCATCTTTCCGCGGATCCAGCATGCTGTCCTCACGTTGCGTCCACACGTCGCCGCCATAAAGTGTCTTGCGCTTGCTCCAGCCGCCGCAGGCCACAATCTTCGCGGGTCCGCCTTCCGGCAGTTTGGTCTCCACGGCGAAGTAGGTGCCGTCGGCGATCAGCTGACTGTCCACCCCATAGACTGACGAGAGCGCGCCCTCAATCTGGGAAGGCGAATAGTCTTCCGCCTGCAAGCCGCGGACTGAGGCATCAATAAGCACGCGCAGCGTGGGAACATCTGCCGACATGGCTTTTCG
>QIAI01000718.1:1095-2264 GCA_003224995.1 Acidobacteriota bacterium | reverse complement strand
GGATCTTTGTTGGAATACGGCATAAGCCGGATGGCCAGCGTCTGGCCGTGCGCCCGCGCCTCTTCAAGCGCGAGGTCGATGATGTCCCAACGGAATTTCCTGGGCTCGGGCTCGAGTGCGTTCCAGTACCAGCGGAGATAGGCAATGGTGGTGTCGGGGAAATCTGGCTTGGTGGCCGCTTGTGGAAGCTTCGAGACCGGACCCAGTTCAGACCACTCCAGCGGCGGATTGGTTTCTTGTCCATTGAATCGGTTAAAAGTGGTGATGCCCATGCCGGGATTTTGCAGGACATCGTCGATGGGGACCGGACGCACAATGACGGTGTCGCGTTGAGCATGGGCGAAGCAATTGAGCAAGGCGATTACAGGTAGCCACCAGAACTTTTTCATTGGAATCCGTTATCGGCCTCGGGACACGGTCGACAGAAGAAGATAGCAGAGATGTGTCGATCACGAAGCGTGGTGAAGTTACGATCTGAGATTTCGCGGTCGAGGACGCCCGCGCGATACAAACTTTAACCCAGCGGTTCGTACAGATTGCCTTCCACGGCGCGGTTCAGTCTTGTGGCGGTGGACTACGTACATGGCACAGCCCGGTTCGTTGCGGGAAGCTTCGGTCAGCTTGGAGAAGATGGCGGCAACATCGCTCTCGTGCCCCACTTTCGCCATCCACGTCACAGCCAGGACAACCATTACATGCTCCATTTTAGCTATCAGCTTTCAGCGCTCAGCTATTAGTGAAGTCTCAAACCCTCTCGGCGCAGAACCCTTGCCCGTACTGACTTCAGGTGTGCTGTCACGGTTCAGCGATTTTACTGTGAGCTGAAAGCTGACAGCTAGCTTCTACGCTTTTACTACCGCTTGCCGGCCGGCTGCCTTCATGGCGGCGGCAAATTCGTCGACGAAGATGGTGTGGTCGCGGTCCGGTCCTGTCGAGACCATTCCCACGCGGGCTCCACTTTCTTTCTCCGAGAACGCCAGGTACTCGCGCGCGGCCTTGGGCAGTTTCTCGATGGAAGTTATGCCCTCGGTCGAAGTCTTCCAGCCCGGTTTGTTTTCGTAGATGCACTCGATCTTGTCGTAGCCACTAGCTTGCGCCGGGATCTCGTCGGTCTTCTTGCCGTCTATTTTGTAGCCCACGCAGACCGGGATCTCGGAGAATGCGTCGAG
>QIAI01000718.1:0-1016 GCA_003224995.1 Acidobacteriota bacterium | reverse complement strand
CGCCGGGGGCGACCGGTCACGGCGCCATATTCCTTACCGCGGGAGCGTAGCAACTCGCCTTGGTCATCGTGGGCTTCCGTGGGGAAGGGGCCTCCACCCACGCGGGTGCAGTAGGCCTTGGTCACGCCGATCACCATGTCGATGGCGGTGGGCGCGACCCCGGTGCCGATCACCGCGCCACCCGAAGTAGCACTGGATGAGGTCACAAAGGGATAGGTGCCATGGTCGATGTCGAGCATCGTCCCTTGTGCGCCTTCGAACACAATGGATTTGCCTTCGGCCAGGGCGCGATTGAGGAAGGCCGCGGTGTCGCGGACGAACGGCGCAATCTTCTGTGCGGCTCCGGCGTATTCGTCGTACATTTTGTCGGCATCGAGCGGTTCGGAGTTGAACAGAGCATGCGCGATCATGTTCTTCTCGCGCACGGCATTTTCGATGTGAGTTCGCAGGAGTTTCAGATCGAGCAGGTCAGCGACGCGCAAGCCGCGGCGGCCCATCTTGTCTTCGTAGGCCGGACCGATGCCGCGGGACGTAGTGCCAATCTTCACGCGGCCGGGCGCGTTTTCGGAAGCCAGTTCGATCATGCGGTGGTAGGGAAGAATCACCTGGGCGCGGTTACTGACAAACAGCGTGCCATCCACCTGCACGCCCATATCGCGAAGACCGCCCACTTCTTTCAGAAAGGCGATCGGGTCGAGTACTACGCCATTACCGATCACGCTGGCGCAACCGGCGCGCAGAACGCCGCACGGCACCAGTTGCAGGATGAATTTCTTGCCATTGATGATGACCGTGTGGCCGGCATTGTGGCCGCCGGCGTAGCGCGCCACTACCGGGAAGCCTTCGGAGAGCACATCGACAATCTTGCCTTTGCCCTCGTCTCCCCATTGCGCGCCTACGATGACCGCAGTCTTACCCTTTGTCACAGCCAACTCCGTAGCAGCAGGATTCGGATCCCCGGGTTCGCACACACGCTTCGCCCGCGGATCGTCGCCGCCGTACAGAAAATAACTGGG
>QIAI01000253.1 GCA_003224995.1 Acidobacteriota bacterium | reverse complement strand
GGGCGCGTTAGCGCAGGATGGCGGCGTCGCCATGGATAACCTGGCCAGCCAGATTCCCGATAAAGACTGGGCGGCATTGGCAAAAGAATTCTTTCTGTCGTGAAGTCTGAACCAAGGCGCACTCGCCGCCTCCTGAACAAACCTTCGGCCATGCCTTCACCGGCATGGCCGAGATTTTTTGACAGGTGTGAGGTGTCAGTTGTGAGTTGAGACCCGAGACCTGAAACCTGAGACCTGACACCCGAGACCTGAAACCTGCCCCCAACCAACCGGCTGGTCGGTGCAAGTGCTTGTTTTTCAAACAATGAGCGTGTGATCCAGATCACAATTCGAAGTGCGAAGAGTCACGGTTGGAAAGACCTCCCAAGCCTGACACTGACAGTGGGGCAAGGGAGACATCCGGACATGATGCTGGCCTACCGACTGGTCCGCCTGATTGAAACCCACTCCGACGGGCTGGCCGCCAGCCTGCTCAACAAGGTGCAGACCTCGGAACTCACTCGCGATTACTGCAAAGTTCCTCCCGACGATCTTCAGCTCCGCGTCTCGGAGATTTATCGCCACCTCGGTGACTGGCTCCTGGGCAAGAGCGAGTTCGACATCAAAGAACGCTATCGCGAGATCGGCGCGCGCCGCGCCGGACAGCAGGTTCCTCTGAGCCAGCTGGTATGGGTCATCGTACTCACCAAGGAAAATCTCTGGGAATATCTCAAGCGTGAAGCCGGAATGGAACGCCCGGCCGAAGTTTTCGGCGAGTTGGAAATGTTGCAGCTGCTCGACCAGTTTTTTGATCGCGCGATTTTTTTCGCATCCCTCGGCTACGAGCAAGCTCGTGTCCGCACGGAAGCCAGCGCGGTCCGCTGAAGGGTTGCTAGGTAAGGGAGAAAGCAAGCCATGTCGTGGGAGATCGAATACAAGAAAAAGTTGCGGACGCCTGATGAGGCTCTGCGTTGCGTGCAGTCCGGCATGCGGGTCTACATTCAGCCGGGATGCGCCGAGCCGGAAACTCTGGTGGAAGCGCTCATGCAGCGGGCTCCCCATGTGCAGGACGTGGAGATCGTGCACATGATGACCATGGGCAAAGCGCCCTACGTCGCCCCCGAAATGGCCGGACACTTCCGCCACAACGCCGTCTTCATCGGCGGCAACGTGCGCGAGGCCGTCAACGAAGGCCGCGCCGATTACACCCCCGTGTACCTGAGCGAAATTGAAGAACTCTTCGAAAGCGGCGCCATGCCGCTCGACGTCGCGCTGATCGAGGTCTCCCCTCCAGATTCGCACGGCTTCTGCAGCTTTGGCATTGGCGTAGACACCACCCTCACAGCCGCGCGCCTGGCTCGCTATGTGGTGGCGCAGGTCAATGACCAGATGCCGCGCACCTACGGCGACAGCTTCATCCACGTCAACAAGATCGACGCCATCGTCGAATCTTCTCGCCCACTGTGCGCCATGAAAAAAATTGAAGTGACCGAGATGCAGGTGGCCATCGCGCGCAACGTGGCCGGACTGATCGAAGACGGCGCAGTCCTCCAAACCGGGATCGGCGGCATCCCCGACGCGGTTCTGCCGCTTTTGATGGATCGCAAGGATTTGGGCGTGCACAGTGAACTTGTTTCTGACGGCGTGATTCCGCTGATTGACGCGGGCGTCGTCACTGGCGCCCGCAAGAATTTCAAGCCGAGGAAGATCATCCTCGGCTTTGCTTTGGGCTCAGAAAAGCTGTTCGATTACGTCGACAACAATCCCATTTTCGAGTTCCATCCCACCGCTTACACCAATGATCCCGCGCTGATCGCCCGCAATGACAACATGGTCGCCATCAACTCTGCGTTGCAGGTCGACCTCACCGGGCAGGTCTGTTCCGATTCGATTGGCACTTATTTTTACAGCGGAATCGGCGGGCAGGTCGATTTCCTGCGGGGCGCTTCCCGTTCCAGGGGTGGAAAGCCGATCATTGCTCTCTCCTCCACTGCCAAGAACGGAACCATCTCGCGCATTACGCCCATGCTCGAGCCCGGAGCGGGCGTGGTGACCTCGCGCGGCCTGATCCGCTACGTCGTCACCGAATACGGGGTGGCTTACCTGCACGGCAAATCGATTCGCGAGCGCGCCAAGGCATTGATCGACATCGCTCATCCCAAGTTCCGCGAGCAACTCTACGATTATTGCGAACACACCAAGTGGTTGCAGCGTCCGCAGGCGAAAGAAGCAGTCAGTACGAGGTGATTATGGCAGCGCAGGCACGGGGCAACATTGCGGTCAACGTCGATGAATGCAAAGGATGCGGGCTGTGCTTCGAGTCCTGCCCGCCGAAATGTCTCGAACTGGCGCCTGAGTTGAGCGCTTATGGAGTGCACCCGGCGCACTACGCCGGACAGGGTTGCACCGGCTGCGGCATCTGCTTCTACTGCTGCCCCGAGCCGGGCGCGATCACAGTCTATCGTCTTGCACCTCGCCTCAAGCTGGTGGTCGCGCAGCCAGGAGATAGCCATGCGACAACTCTGTAAAGGCAACGTCGCCATCGTGAAGGCTGCCATCCTCGCCGGCTGCCGCTCCTTCTACGGATATCCCATCACCCCTGCCAGCGAGATCGCCGAAGCTGCCGCTTTGTACATCCCGCAGGTGGGCGGCACATTCCTGCAAGCAGAGAGTGAAGTTGCCGCCATCAACATGGTGTACGGCGCGGCTGCCTCCGGGGCTCGCGTCATGACCGCATCCTCCGGCCCCGGCGTCAGCCTCATGCAGGAAGGCATCTCCTACATCGCCGGAGCCGAACTTCCCTGTGTCATCGTCGACGTGGTGCGCGGCGGTCCCGGTCTCGGCAACATTGCGCCCGAGCAGAGCGATTACTTCGCCATGGTGAAAGGCGGAGGCCATGGCAATTACCGCAACATCGTGCTGGCCCCGGCTTCGGTGCAGGAGATGGCGGACCTTACCGTGCTGGCGTTCGAACTCGCCGATAAATATCGTAATCCCGCCATCATCCTCGCCGACGGCTTCATAGGGCAGATGATGGAGCCACTGGAACTGGAGTTCCGCGAAGTGGCGGTTCCGCAGAAGCCCTGGGCGGTGAAGGGCACGCCCGAAACTCAGAAGAACCTGATCAGTTCCATCTTCCTGGAGCCCGACGATCTGGAAGATCACCAGCGCCGCCTGGAAGCGAAGTACAAGCGGGCGCAGCAAGAGGAACCGCGCTGGGAGCTTTACGATACTGACGACGCTGACATTCTGCTGGTGGGCTACGGCATCACTTCGCGAATCCTGCGCTCCGCTGTGGAAGCGGCCCGCTCGCAAGGCCAGAGGGTCGGTCTGTTCCGTCCCATTACCCTGTGGCCGTTCCCGTCGGATGCTCTCGTCAAAGCCGCCGCCAACGTGCGCCAGGTGCTGGTCGTCGAACTCACCAACGGGCAGATGGTCGAGGATGTCCGCCTCGCCCTGAACGGCAGAGTGCCGGTCGACTTCTATGGACGCACTGGCGGCAACGTTCCCTCCGTCGAGGAAATTCACGCCGACGTTCTGGGACGATTGATGTTGCTGCTGGAGCACGAAATGTTGGGACGCATGATGCCGGTACGGTAAACGAGGGACCATGTCACAAGATACGAAGCTGGTGGTGAACGAAACCAGGATTTCACCCGACGAATACCAGGCAGTGCATTCCAAGTCGCCGGTGTTCTACGATCTCTACGATCGTAAAAGCGATCTCAAGCAGCA
>QIAI01000252.1 GCA_003224995.1 Acidobacteriota bacterium | reverse complement strand
TTTATTTAAGGAGCGACATCGGCTGTCGTTGTTTCTTCTCCTGATATTTCGCTCCACAGGCGGACGTAGGCGATGCCTTTTTCGTAGCGGGTTACGACTACTTCCGCTCCTTTCGCAATGGGGGTGCCTGGCTCGCTGCGGGCGCCGCAGGTTCTGCGGGTGCCGGCTTGCGAGTAAATGATTTCGCCAGTGCCGCCTTCGCGAATAGGCATGGAGGTGCGCCCCAGTACACCGACCATCTCGTAGTCGGCGGGATCCATGTTCTCCTCTTCCGAAGTCAGCACTTTATCCAGAAACAGGAAGACGATGCCAGCTCCAGCCACACCGCTGGCGAGGGCAATGCCGAGACCCATCACGAACCACACACTGGAATATCGGGTGAGCAAGTAGCCGGTGCCTCCAAACCACGCCAGGAACGCAGTGAGCGTCACGAAGTTGAAAGGTGAGATGGACACATAGGTCGCGGCCGGCGCTGCGCCTTCCGACACTCCGACATGCCCGCCAAGGGTTGCACCGTTCGGAATCGCATTCGGGCCGCCCGCCGCTGGAACATTGGCATGCCCGATCGCGGGCGCATGACCGGCAATCGGAGCGTGTCCCCCGAAGTGCAAGTACGCGCCATGAAAGTGCGGCACGTGCAGGTGCCAGCGCGTCCCGCCGCCCAGAAATGCGAGCACGCTGAAGGCAAAACCCACGGCGAAACAAACCAGGTAAAAATTTGCCCACGTCATTGGACCCGCCTCCCTTCCGCATTGCGGCGGCTGCGATGGTTGCGAGCGGCGTCGGGATCGAGCGCCTCGAGCAAACGCTCGGCCAGCCCCGGCGTGTCGAGAATCGCGCCCAGCAATAGAAAACAGCTGCGCGTGTCCTGGTGACGGGCACACTTGATCATCACGTCGCTCACCGCACGATCGCTGACGAAGCGCTCCGAACCGTGCAGCAGCCAAACATCCAGCTTCCCTTCCGTGGTGCGCAGGTCCGAAGTCAGCTCGGTGTGGTAGCCTTCCGGGTCATCGACGAGGAACCCGGGATGCACCTTGAAGAATTTCGCCAACAGGGTGCGCGAGGATTGCGTCATGTGGCGGCGCGACCCGCGCTCAATCTGCGACAGGTAGGACTGGCTGATGCTCTTGCCCAGTTCGCCTTTTACGGCGCGCACGATCTCCTGCTGAGTCATGGGGCGACCGAGTTCGCGCAGCGAGCCTTCCACCTCGCGCAGGTAACGGATTTTCTCGCCTAGTGTCATATTCCAGATCGCTATTTTTATATTGCAATTTGTAATTATTGTCAACCACGATATATGGCTTTATTTGCAGCAATTTACAGGTCATCAGCGGCTTCCTGAGCGGTAGCGGTGGTTTTGCAAGAGAGAGCGCAATCGCGAAGTTCGCGAAGAAGCGCGCCCAAGAACGCGAAGGAGCGCGGTCCGCGGAAACTGCGAGGGCTTGCGGGTGGCTGGAAGAGATATATGGACGACGAGGGCGCAACGTCCTCAGAGTCCGTGCACGCGATCACCGTGACCCTAAGGTTTAGGGTCGCTGGACAATACCTCGTAGTGTTCCACGTTCGCACCGCGATCGAGGAGGAACTTGTCGTCCTCGGGATAGTAGACAGCTTTCTCGTAGTCGGGGCCGGCAAAGGCCCGGATCGCGTCCCATGAATCCCAGAACGTCAATAAAAAGAATTCGCATTTTCCATCGGCGATACGGCGCATGGTATGCACGCCCCGGTTGCCGGGAGTTTCCGCGTATTCCTTTAAGCCAGTCTTTTGCAGGTACTCGTAGTAGATGTCCTTGTCAGCCTCGCGAACCGTGCCGCGCCAGATGCGTGCGATCATCAGGATTCTCCCTGCTCGTTTCCACTTAGACGGTGGACTGGAAGGAAAAGAAGCAAAGAATCCATGGGCGCGGGTCGTGAAGAAAATCTTAAACCCTGAGGTCGCGGAGAAATCCGCAGAGCACGCGGAGGGAGCCATAAGGCTTTGAACCGCGGAGGTGAGGGGGCGTTGCCAGTATCTTGAAAGTCAAAAGCATTCACCACAAAGGGACACGAAGTGCGCACGAGGAACCGACCGGAAAATCTTCGTGCAACCTTCATGTCCTTCGTGGTTAAGATTTCTTGGGTTACTTCGCGGTTCGGAGCTTTTGGGTTATTGTCTGCGGCCGTTGTGTTTCTTGTTGTAGATCTGGTTCGACACGCGATTCTGCTGTCGGTTGACCTGGGCACGCTCTTGCGGCGTCAACTTTCCGCCGTTGGCCGCCCGATCATTGCGGACCTCGCGATTAATGCCCGCTTCTTTCCGCTCTAGATTGGAAGCTTCGCCAGCGGTGAGTTGGCCGCTCTTCACGCCCTGAGCGATGCGGTCCTGCTGGTTTTCGGCGCGCTTGCCGACTTCGCTTTTGGGATTTGTGTTCTGCACGGCAGCGTTGTGCTTGTCCTGATAAATATTCTTCGAGAGCTGGTTCTGCTGCTGGTTCAGAACCTTGCGATCGGCGCCCGTGAGCTTGCCGTTATCCTCACGGCGCATCAGCTTTTCTTCTTGGTTCAGGTTGGATTCCTTTTTCTCGAGGTTCGCAGTTTCACCGGCAGTGAGCTGCCCACTGGCTGCCCCGTTGGCGATGCGATCCTGCTGGTTCTCTTTGCGCTGGCTGACTTGGGCTGCCGCGGGCAACATCAGGGCAGCCAGTACCGCGCTGCACAATACGATGCGGGTATTGATGTTCATGAATATCTCCTCTGTCGCTTTTTTATACTGCTGCAGCCCTGCGGCCGCTCAGTGGGATTGAACACGGGCGTGGGAAGATTGTTGCGGCCGGCAAAGTGGCGTGCAGGAGTGCAGATAACCAGGTAACAGTTACCATGCCGGTGCGCGAGATGGGCTAGAGAGCGCGGAGAGTCTGAGTTAAGGTTGCGTGCGGGTCGCGCACGAGTGCTCGCTTCTCTACGGACCCAATTACTATTTTCTAATTGCTAGCGTTTTGCGTCGGTGGAGCGACGGGCGTCCCCGCCCGTCCGGCAGGCGCTGTTCTCACGTCCGCCGCGGCTGCCTTTTCAGCGTCGGCGGGCGAGGACGCCCGCCGCTCCACTCGAACTTACGACATTATGCGACTCGCGAGAGCCCGCCTTCACTCTTCTGGCCGATGACGCTCATAGCCAGCGGTATGGTCGTAAGTGCGCCGACCAGCGTGAGGGCCAATCCGGCAGCCTTGCGCTGATCCCGGCTCAATCGGCCGGAAAGCAAAAGAC
>QIAI01000251.1 GCA_003224995.1 Acidobacteriota bacterium | reverse complement strand
TTCAGTTGCGGGTACCGGCTTCTGAACAGTCGCGCCTGGTTTTTCCCGTGCAAGGAGCGAGGCCGCCACACTCAGGAGAAGCAATGTTCTGTACATAGTCTCATTAAGATTCACCAACCCAGACTAGCTCGGCACAGTCGATATTCCAGATGACGAAAGTCACTCGTTTTTCGCCAGAGAGACGCGCCACGTCAAGCGTACTGGCAGGCGCCCTGATTGCAGTGTAGGCGCAGGCACTCCGGGCTGCACTGCGTGGCCGGAATCGACTGGGATATAAAGCACCTCGGCTGCATTCCATTGCATGACCAACCTACGTTAACCAAAGCGTGCAGACATCACGGCACTCGGATGCGCAGCGCCATTGAGCAAATCCTCGTTCGTATGCCAGCGAACACATTTGGCGATAACAAAATTTGGGCTCCGCAGCTCTCCTTCGTTTGAAAGTTGGGACAAATTCGTCCCCGGTGGAATCTGTAGAAGACTCGCGAAACTCGCACAACTAAAACTGCTTGCGCGATGGCTGCCGAAATGCACTTGGCTTCGATCGCGATGTGTATTCGTAAAAAAATCGGTGAGTACCGGCACCGAATCGAATGCAGGCAGTGCTTACAAGACGGGAATGAAAGGCAGCAAATGTAGGGAGCAAATCGACAAACGAGGAATCCCGATGCGAACAGTCCTCCCCCTTCTGTTCCTCGCGCTGGTGCCGCTGGCCAGTGCTCAGACCACTACCACCATTGTTCCCGGCAGCTGCCGGGCGATTTCGAATTGCCGGTTGAGCACCTCGGATGGCAACGTTTTGTGGGTGAGCAATCCGAATTTTGTGGACATCCTGGCAAGCGATGGGACCATTCTCCGGAGCTGCACAGGAATCGTAACCTACCAGTTTGGCTACACGCAGTCCCCGCCACCAAGTTCGTCGAATCTTTCGCAGGTTCCCTTCACGCTGCACGTGGAGTGCGACTTCAGCGGAGGCTCAATCACGGTTGATCAGCAGGGTTTTGGATACTACTGGCGGGGCGGTGGTGGTAAAGGCGGAGGCGGAGCTGGCGTCGTGTACCGGGTCAGCAGCGGAACGGTGACCATGAATTGATGCAGTCTTTGCGTTGATTTTGGCGGCGGCAATGGCTCCCCTCCCCTCTGTTGAAGAGGATTATTGCCGCCGCTTTTTTCTTCGGCGGTCGAGATTTCTTTTTGGATGGTTGAGGTTATTGGTTGAGGGGGATGGTCGTCGCTACGGCGATTGAGCGAGTCTAGCAGTCGAAGACAGCGGCCAAAAAGCCGCATCTCTAACCGCCGGTCGCGGCACGCCTGAAGGCGCGCCCTGATACGAGCCAAAGCACAATCGGATCCTGTTGCTTGAGACCAGTATGCTTCACTCTTTGTCCCTTTCCGGTATTGCAGCCACTATTCGGAAATCCGCGGTGTGGACGCATTCGAAAGAGCAGGAAAAACAGGTCCTTCGCTGCGCTCAGGATGACAATAGTTTAAGAGGATCATTCTTACAGCCTGTGCAGCGCCTCCAGCCTGAGCCTCAACGAAGCCAGCCCTGCGCTTACCTGACACCCTGAGACCCGACACCCGAGACCTGCCGGGCGGCGCGTCGCAGATCGCGTGTTGGATATAATCGGGCGTTTTGGAGGTAATGGGTTGGACCGACTACGCTCGCTTTTTCTTCCTGCCTGGTGTCACGCTCTCCTGTGTGTGCTGCTTGCCTGTTTTCTACTGATGAATGCCGCATCGGGCCAGCCTCCGGCCGGAACCGCGGCGCTTAATGCGGAGCAGGCGCAAGCGGAGGCGGCGCGGTTCCTCTCGGAGCTGGTTCGCATCGATACGCAGGATCCGCCGGGCAACGAATCCAAAGTCGCGCATTATCTTGAGGGCGTCCTACGCGAAGCCGGGATCGACGCAGAACTCCTGGAGCCGGTTCCGGGACGCGCCAGCATTGTGGCCCGGCTGAAGGGAGACGGAAGCCGGAGTCCTGTGTTGCTGATGGCTCACGAGGACGTAGTGCCGGTTGATCGCGCGCGCTGGACCGTCGATCCCTTTGCTGCCACGGAGCGTGATGGCGTTCTCTACGGGCGGGGCGCCTCGGACGACAAGGCGATGCTCGCCGCGAATCTCGAAGTAATCTTGCAATTGAAACGCATGCAGGTTCCCCTGGCTCGCGACGTCATCTTCCTGGCTGAAGCCAGCGAAGAGACGTCCTCTCCTGCCGGCATGAGCACGATCGTGCAGCGCTATTGGGACAAATTGAATTGCGAATTCGCGCTCAATGAAGGCGGCGGCTCGCTGCTGGAGAACGGACGCGTCAAGTACATGGCGGTCGCCACTTCGGAGAAGCTGCCGCGCGGGGCCAAACTGGAAGCGACGGGCAGCAGTGGTCACGGATCGGTGCCGCGCATCGACAATGCGGTGGTTCATTTGGCGGCGGCCGTGGCCAAGGCAGGCACCTGGGAAACCCCGGCGCGATTGAATGAGACCACGCGCGAGTTCTTTCAGCGACTGGCCAGCATTTCTCCTCCGGAAGAAGCGGCCTGGTATCGCGATGTCCTGAACCCGCAAGTACAGGAACAACTGAAGGTGAAGAAGCCGCAGTACTACTCGATGCTGCGCACCTCGGTTGTGCCGACGATGCTGAGCGGGGGCATCAAGTCGAACGTGATTCCGCCGTCGGCCGAGGCAACGCTCGATATTCGCGCCTTGCCCGATGAGGACTTAGCGAAATTCCGCGAGATGCTGGCCCAGGTCATCAACGATCCACAGGTGAAAGTGGTCGCGGAAGATACTACCTACTCCATGCCCGCCGCCCCGGTCAGCCATCTGCATACCGAAATGTTTGACGCGCTGGAGCGCGCGCAGAAGGAAGTCGCACCGGACTCAATCACTCTGCCAATCATGACCACGGGCGCGACCGATTCGTCCTTCCTGCGCGCGCGGGGCGTGCAGGCGTACGGCATCGGGGTGCCGAAGACGGAGGAGGAGAGCCGTACGGTTCATGGCAATGACGAGCGTATCGAGATCAAGCAGTTGGGATTATTTGTGCGCTACGAATTTGCGGCCGTGGTCGGGGTGGCATCGCGGAAGTAGGATGAGAGCTGGTTGAGGTTGTTTTGAGGCCTTCAACACACGGTTGCTCGAGAAATCTTTTACAAGACTCTCTTAGCGCCCTTCGCGGGTTTTCGTCGCGCGCTTCGCGGTCAAAGGCTTTTCCTGCAGGTACATCAAAAAACTTTTAACCGCGAAGAACGCGAAGGACGGACGCGAAGGACGCGAAGAGAACCGGGCGACAGAATCCTTTGGGCCAGCGGAGCACTCGGAACTTGAGTTGACTACTTGTCGTAGTTCACTACTTATCGTAGTGGAGCAGGGAGAACACGTCGTAAGACTTGAGCTTGTCGCGGCCTTTGAGGAAGTCGAGCTCGACTACGAAGGCCAGTCCGGCAATTTCGGCGCCGAGCGAGGTGGCCAGCTTCGCGGTGGCTTCCGCGGTTCCACCGGTGGCCAGCAAGTCGTCGACAATCAGCACGCGCTGGCCTTTCTCGATGGCGTCGTGGTGGACTTCAAGAGCGTTGCTGCCATACTCGAGGTCGTAGTCCACGCGTGCGCAGGCAGCCGGGAGTTTGCCGGGCTTACGCACCGGCACAAAGCCGGCATTCAGGCGATAGGCCAGCGCCGGCCCGAAGATGAAGCCGCGCGCCTCCATGCCAAGGATCAGATCCACTTGCTTTCCGATGTAGCGCTCGGCGAGCAGATCGATGAGCGTGGCATAGCCGGTCTTGTCTTTCAGCAGCGTGGTGATGTCGTAGAACAGGATTCCCTTTTTTGGGAAATCGGGAATTTCGCGGATGAGCTTTTTCAACTGGTCGGAATTCATTCCCGACTTGGACATTTACCAGGCTCCTTCGATGCGGAATGTTTTGAGATTCTGCGATAAGGGCACTTCCGATTCCTCTACGCGGTCGACCCGAGCGGCACGCGGGCCCTGCTGCAGGCGACCGACCAGTGCGGACAGCTGATCGCGCGTGCCTTGCGCCCGCACTTCGACAGCACCATCCGCATTGTTGCGGACCCAGCCCGCAACACCGAGGATGTGCGCTTCGCGTTCGACGAACCAGCGAAAGCCGACGCCCTGCACGCGTCCGCGGACCAGGTAGCGGCGTAGGAAAATCCTGAGTGAAGAGAACCGGTCGTTTGAAAACACAAGGTCCCTCCACTCCGCTTCGCTCCGGTCGGGATGACAGATTTATGGCGCGAATTTGCCGGACAGGACATTTGCTCTTGGCTCTCGGCTCTCTTCTGGCTCTCGGCTCTTGGCGCTTGGCTCTCTTCTGGCTCTTGGCGCTTGGCTCTCTTCTGGCTCTTGGCTCTTGGCTCTTGGCTCGTGGCTCTTGGCTCGTGGCTCGTGGCTCGCGAGCCTGGCTTGATGCTTGCTGCTTCATCAAGCTCTCGACAGATAAGTGCCCTCTGCCGTATCAACTTTGATCTTCTCCCCTTCGTTGATGAAGGGCGGGACCTGCACGATGAGGCCGGTCTCGGTCTTTGCGGGCTTGGTCACGGAGGACGCGGTCGCGCTCTTCAATCCGGGCTCGACTTCGGTTACGGTCAGAATTACGGTTTGCGGCAACTCGATGCCGACGGCTTTGCCGTCGAAAAACTCGACCTTGATTTGCAGATTGGGCGTGAGATATTCGACGGCGTCTCCAAGCGTGTCGCGCGTCAGGTGAGTTTGCTCGTAGTTCTCCGTGTTCA
>QIAI01000250.1 GCA_003224995.1 Acidobacteriota bacterium | reverse complement strand
CGAAACGGAGGGTAGGCGGACGATGAATGTTGCGCCCAGCGCGCCGGAATTGTTGTGACACAAAATTTCGCCCCCATGCTCGCGCACGATGCCGTAGCAGATGCTTAAGCCGAGGCCGGTTCCCTTTCCCACTTCCTTGGTAGTGAAGAAAGGATCAAAGATGCGGTCGGGCTGGCTGATCCCGTGCCCGTTGTCGCAAAAGGAGACCTCAACATAGGTGCCGAGGCTGGCAGTCATGATTTCGATGCGGGCGGGACGTCCGGTCTCGCGCACGGCATCGTAGGCATTGTTCATGATGTTGAGAAAAACCTGCTGCAGTTGGTGGGAGTCTCCCACCACCAGGGGCAGGCTTTCATCCAGGTGTTCGACGATCTCGACGCCGTGGCTGTTGAAGTCGTAAGCGCGCAACTGAATGGTGCGGCGAAGAATGATATTCAGCTGGACCGGCTTGCGCTGGGGCGGCATCTGGCGCGCGAAGCTGAGCAGGTTCTGCACGATCTGCTTGGTGCGCTGGGCTTCCTGCAGGATGACGCGCAGGTCCTTGCGGGCCGTTTCGGGGACTTCGGTATTCTCCATGAGCAAATCGGCGAACCCGAGAATGGCGGTCAGCGGATTGTTCACTTCGTGGGCCACGCCGGAAACCAACTGGCCGACGGCCGCCATTTTTTCCGCATGGATCAGCTTGGACTGCAGCATGGCGGAGTCGGTGATGTCGGTGAGCACGACCACGATGCTGGTGACGATGCCCTGCTCATCGCGCATGGGACTGAGATTCACGGAGAACTGTCCGACCCGCCCGTCGCCACGCAATACCTGCAGGTCGAGGTTGTCGACGGGATGTCCGGAGAGGGTGGAATTCAGGGCGTTGGCCAGAACCGGACGGCGGATGGGAGAAACGAGTTCGGCCAGGGGACAGCCCACCAACTGGCGCTGCTCGTAACCGGCGTCATACCAGCGGCGGTTGGCGTAAGTGATCAGGCCGGCAGTATCGACCACCAGAATCAGACTCTGGGTATTGTTCAGAATCTTTTCGGAAAAATCTCGGGCCCGCTGGAGTTCGGTCTGGAAGGTTTTCAGCCCGGTGATGTCGAGCATGAGGCCGCGATACTGCAGCACCTGGCCATGCGCGTCGGGAACCGCGAAGGCATTAATCAGGACGTGAATGGCGCCGCCATCCTTGCGCCGCAGCACTTCCTCGTGATTACGCAGAATTCCTTTTTGCTGCATCACCTCGTTGAGCAGGTGCAGCCGTTCCGGCGACGAATAGAGCTGGTTGGGAATATCAATGTTGAGCAACTCTTCGCGGTCATTGTAGCCGAGCATGCGGACCAGCGCGTCGTTGACCTCGATAAAGTGGCCGGAGGGTACCGCGAAGAAAAGGCCTTCCTGAATGTTGTCGAATAATTCGCGGTAACGCCGCTCCGCCTCGCGGCGATCGGTGATGTCCTTGAGCACATGGATGGTGTGCTGGCGCTCGCTGGCCGAGGCGTGAATGCGCGAAGTGGATACCAGGTACATGCGCTCCAGGACCTGGTGCACGTACTCATGCGGCCCGTCGTCGGAGGAGCGGCAGAAGGGACAGCCATGCGCGGGAGAATCGCTGGCGATGGCCAGCAGGGCCCGCATATTCACCCCAATCAGTTCGCTGGGAGAAACGCCGACAAATTCCGCTAACGAGCGGTTCACCCGCAGCACGTTCTGGGTCTCGTCGTGCACCACGATGAAGTCGGTGATGGCGTCGAAGATTTCCATCCAGTGCCGGTTGGCCTTATCCATGCGGGTAAAGAGACGCGCGTTTTCGAGCGCGACCGAGGCATGGCTGGCGAGGGCGTGAAGCAGTTGCTCGTCGGCGCCGGTGGGTGAGGCAGGGCGATTGGCAAGGCACAGCACGCCCACGGATTCGTCAGCCGCTCCCCTGAGACGCAATATGGTGCAGTTCTCCCAACCCAGGGCCGCAGCCAAGGCCGCTCCTATCAAACTCGCAGCCGGTCCGCTGTAGAGCCGCTCCGAATGTTGTGCGAGAGATTCGGAAAGGGCATGGCTCAGGCGACGCTTCAGGCTGCGATCGGGCTCTGCGCCTGCGATCTGCAGCACAGCGGTTTCAAGCACGGAATCCTCGAAAAGGCCCAGGGCGGCGGCTCCGGCTCCGGAGAGTTCCGCGGCGCGGCTGACAAAGCGGCGGTTGAAATCCGGTAGATGCACCAGGCTGCCAAGCTCGAAAGCCAGGCCCATCAGCGCCTCGGCGCGCTTGCGGTGCTGCTCGGAGAGATGGAGATTGCGCATCACCTCGAGCGCGACGGCGACCTGGGCGGCCAGCGCGCGCGCCCGGCGAATGTCCTCGGGGGAAATGCCAGCCTTATCCAGCCGATCGAGCACGCAGAACATGCCGGTGAGCTCGCCGTTTGATCCGAGCATCGGAGCGGCCAACAACTGCTTGATCTCAAATGTGGCAATGGCCTCGAGGTTGGCACCGGGAAGGCGAGCTACGTCGTCACTCCAGAAAACCTCTTTGGTGCCGAGAGCGCGGGTGGCGATTCCTTCCGGGAAGGTGAGATCGACTTTGCGGGCAGCGCCCTTCTCCGCCCCGATGTGCACGCGGAAAGCGCCCCCTTCCAGCAATCCGATGAAAGAACGGCCGAAGCCCAGGAAATCGGCGGCGCGGACCACGAAGGCTTCGAGAAATTTGTCCAGGTTCCCGATGGAACTGAGTTCGGAAGAAATCTCCAGAAGCTGGTGAAGTTCGTGAGCTTGATTACGGGCGGTCGAGTAGAGCTCGGCATTGGCGACCGCGACGGCGCCGAAGCCGGCAACCGCGGAAACCAGCGATCTCTCGTCGATGGTGAAGATTCCATCCTGCCGGGGATAGACAAGAATCGCGCCCTGGGTGCGTGAAGTGCGGAACGGCGCGGCGAGAAGCATTCCGGAGGGCACGAGGTCGCCCAAGGCATGCGAACTGGGATCAATGGTGACCGTGATTGGCTCCCCGGCAGAGACGGCGCGCGCCGCTAAGTCGGCAGCGAAGCGCAAGGCGTTGCGATCATGGCGAGCGCGGGCGGAATTGCCCAGCTGCTGTGAGTCGGCAGCGACCGCGCGCAGTTCAAACGGTCCATCCTGGCGCATGAAGACGCAAACCAGGCGAGCGCGCAACAGGATGCGAATGCGGTCGGCCAGGGCTTCGATCACGGCAGCCACATCGGGATTGCCGTGCAGGGCGTGCGCCACCTCTGCCAGAATCTCGGCGCGACGATGGTCCTCGCGGGAGACTTCGGTCAAGCGACGGGCTTCGAGCAAACTTCCCAATTGTCCCGCCACAATGGTGGCCTTGGCGGCCAGATCGTCATTGAAGAAACCCGGGTTGGAGTCATGCAGGAAAGCCACTGCTCCGAGCACTTCGTTGGAAACCACGAGCGGGGCGGCCATCATGGAGCGGGCCTGGAATTCAAAGGCTCTCTGGTAACGAGCGGTGTCGAGGAAATTCACGAAGATCGTCCGCCGTTTGCGAACCGCCTCGCCGGAAACCGCACTCTCCGAGGCCTTCAGATGAAGACCACGGAAACGATCCGCGAAAACTCCGTCGGCTTCCGCGCCCACCATTTCGTCGGGTGAAAGACATTGCCAGAAGTAGACGCCGCTGACCTGGAAGAACTCGCGGGTCTCGCGACAGAACAGCCGGATAAGCGAGGCAATGTCGGTTCCCTGAGCAGCGGCGGCGGAGAAGCGCAAGAGCAGCTTCTGGAAAGCTTCGTCGGACCGCGGGCTTGGCCCGTCGACGAGCATCGTGTCTCCGGCGTGCATGATTAGAGAGGTACCGCCGACAATTTCACCCTCGCTCCAAGTGTTTGAATATAAGGGGAAAGTACCTTGCAATCTCATTTTGAGTCAAGTGAATAACCTGTAAAGGTGCCGAAGTGTGAAATCCGGAGGTGGGGGGAGAAAGCGTCTCAAGATGAGAAGGTCTAATCAAAGTGCGGTTGGGATGAGACGGTTCTCAGGCGCGCCGAGGGGACGAGTGAAACGAAGGAATCTCCATGCGCTTATGAGACAACCACTTATCGCGATCACCAAAGTAACGTTCCCAACGATAAAGCTGGCACGGCCATTGCTCGTCCCGGGGTAGGATTTTTTTGTGTACGGGAGGGCTTGTGTCTCGAGGAGCCATACAGCGCTGTTTTGCCGGAGCCATTTTG
>QIAI01000249.1:5728-7010 GCA_003224995.1 Acidobacteriota bacterium | reverse complement strand
ACCGCCCAAGCCGGTCAGGCCAATGAGAGTGCCCACGAAGAAGCCAACCAGAATTTTGGCCGCGAACATGGACATTTACGATTCCTGCACTCGCCTCTGCATTCTGATCCCGTCCCCCCTTACGCAGATGGTCCGTTCACTCCAATAAAGCCTTGCTGTTCCAGGTGCAAGATAATTTCCTGCGCTGCTTCTTCCGGAGAAAGTTCGGCCGTGTTGATCACGACCTCGGCTTTTGAGGGTACCTCATAGGGATCCGAAATCCCCGTGAACTCCTTCACAATGCCCGCCCGCGCCTTGGCATACAGACCTTTCCGATCGCGTTGTTCACAGGTCTCGAGCGGAGTTGCCACGTGCACCAGAACAAAACCACCGAACGGCTCGATCATCTCACGCACCTGCTTGCGCACTGCTTCGTAGGGAGCGATGGGCGCACAGATCGCAATGCCGCCGTTCTTGGTGATTTCCGAAGCCACGTAACCGATGCGGCGGATATTAATATCGCGATGCTCTTTCGAGAAGCCGAGTTCGGATGAAAGATGCTGGAACTTCGTCACCAGAACGTTGGCAATGGTGGATTTCCCCGATCCGGAAAGGCCTGTGAAGAAAATGGTCACTCCTTGTTTGTGCCGTGGTGGATAGCTGCGGCGCAACTCCTGCACGACCTCGGGATAGGTAAACCAGCTTGGAATTTCGCGGCCTTCGTTCAGGCGCTGGCGAAGTTCGGTGCCTGAGATGTTCAAGACCCGTGAATCTTTCGGGACTTCATTGTCAGGAACGTATTTGTCCTGGTCTTCCAGGTACACCATCATGTTGAAGGGCACCATGGTTACGCCGATATCGGTCTCATGCTTCTTGAAAAGAGTTTGCGCATCGTAGGGACCATAAAATGGCTTGCCATTCGTATCATTTCCCGGGCCGGCATGATCGCGCCCCACGATAAAGTGCGTGCATCCGTGATTCTTGCGGATGAGGCCATGCCAGATCGCTTCCCGCGGCCCGCCCATGCGCATGGCTAGCGGCAGCATCGCCAGTTTCACCGTGCCTTGTGGATACTTCGAGAGCAGCAATTGGTAGCAGCGCACGCGCGTGAAGTAATCGACATCGCCCGGCTTGGTCATGCCCACCGAGGGATGAAGCAGAAGATTGGCTTCCACCTGCTTGGCCGCGCGAAAGGTGAGTTCCTGGTGCGCCCGGTGCATAGGGTTGCGGGTCTGGAAGGCGACGACGCGCCGCCAGCCGAGCCGGGAAAATTCCGCGCGCAATTCCGCGGGCGTCATGCGCA
>QIAI01000249.1:844-5632 GCA_003224995.1 Acidobacteriota bacterium | reverse complement strand
AAAACGCTCTTCGCCTCGGCGGACCGGTCCGGTTGCCAAACATCTTCCACATCCAACACCGCGAGCATTACGCCTTCACCGTCGCGCAAAGCGACCTTGCTGCTGCCCGGCGTCAGCTTTTTGGCGAATTCCTCGGTCACATCCAAGGTGATGGGCATCGGCCACAGCACCCCGCTGCTTAAGCGCATGTCGTGACAAACGCCGTCATAGTCGGCGCGATTCATGAAGCCGCGCAGCGGGGAGAATCCGCCGCTCACTAGCAGCTCGACGTCGCATACCTGGCGTGCCGTCAGATCCCAGGAAGGCCATTCCTTGGAGTGGGCTTTCAATTCCGCGGCTCGCGCGGGCTCGGCAATGAGGTTGATTAATTCCCCGCCATGCGGGGCGATAAGATGACTGGTCGAAGTCAAATCTAGGAACCTCCTGGGTTCAAGATGATTGATGTGTGCTGCAGTCCCTGCCCGCTTCGCGCCGGGCAATCGACGCGATTGCTTCCCGGTGCCTCAGGAGTACAAACTGTACGGAAAGGGAACAGATGCCTAACAGTTGAAGGTACAGGTGGCAAACTTTATTGTCAGCAATTCGGATTCCTCATCCCTCATGGATGCTTACATCTAAGTCACTGATAACGGATAGCTTACAAGTTTACCGATTCTCCGCACGGCGTGCAATGCGGAGAGATGAAAATCGTTGCGCATGGCACCGTCCCGGTCCCCACACGCTTTGCATTTGTCGTGGCTTCAATTGTTACATATTGATCTTGCGACGAGCCCGGGCGATTCGAAAGGTTACGATGGTTTTTTGTCGCCAGCCGTTGCGTGATTCTGGCTCAATTAGACTGAGAATCGCCGCGCGGTGTGCTGGGGTGCTCTTTTTCTTCGGCAGATGGCTTTGCGGGAACCGGTTGGGATGAAAAAACGAGCAAAACAGGTGTTGTTGGCCAGTGGGGTTCTGCGGTTGGCTGGGAAGCTACGGCGCAAGGGTGCCGCCATTCTCATGTATCACTCGGTGCTCGAAGACCCCAGCCGAGTAGTCGATTCGCTGGGCGCGATGATTCATCCCCGGGCGGTGTTCGAAGGCCAGATGGAACTCGTGGCGCGCGAATTCCATCCCGTCACCCTCGAGCAGGTCGCTCGCTTTGTGCGGGAAGAAGGGGACCTTCCGCAACGTTCGGTAGTGGTCACCTTCGACGACGGCTATTTGGACAATTTCGAAATGGCGATGCCCATTCTCGACCGGGTCGGAGTTCCGGCAACCTTTTACGTGACCGTAGACTGCGTTGAGAATCGGCGATTACCTTGGCCGAGCCGTCTGCGCTTTTCTTTTCGCAAAACCTCGCGACCAAGCTGGACAGACGGAGGCGCGAAGACTTGGGAGCTCACTTCGGAATCGGGACGCGAAAAAGCCTACCTTGCGGTTTGCGATCGGGTCGCGCAGATGGCAGGCGTCAATCTTGAGAGCTACGTCTCGAGCGTTGAGGCGAGTCTCGAAGCGAGACTCCCTGAGAGCTCCAGCCAATTGATGATGAACTGGGCACAGGTTCGCGGCTTGGCGGACAATGGCCATATCATCGGTTCTCACACCATGACGCATCCCAACATGGCCTTTTTGAAGGTGGAAGAGGCTCGCCGCGAGTTTGTGGAATCAAAGCAGCATATGGAAACCCGGCTACGCACGAAGGTCACTCATTTTTCTTATCCGTGCCCGGCACTATTTCCTAACTGGACGGACGCGACTGCGGAGGAGAGCCGGCGTGCGGGCTACGAAACTGCCGTCACCACCAGTTCGGGGCTGGCGCATCGAAGCGACAATCCGCTTCTTCTGAAACGTGTCCGCCCCACAAAGACGGTGGATGGTTTACGCTGGAACCTGGAAACCGCGTTCGCAGGAAGAGCTGTGTAGCAGCGTCCGCGTCGATCAACCGGAGCAAGCCTGATTGGCAAGAATACTGGTTTTGGACGGACACAGCTCGGCAGCCTTGGCCTTTACACGCTCGGCGGGACGCGCTGGGCACTGGGTAGCGGTCGGCGCGAACCAGGGCCTGTTCGCCGCTGCCAAGCTCTCGCGTTACTGCCAGCTTCCTTTTGATTACCCGGTATCAACCTCTACCGCCGAAGCCTTCGTAGTCGCGGTTCGCGAGTTTGCCCGCCTGAATGGCATCGATGTGGTGGTGCCCATCACCGATTGGACAGTGCAACCGCTCTCCGAACAACGAGAGTCCTTTGCCGGAATCTCGCGCCTCGCTCTTCCGCCGCGTGACGCGGTCACGGCTGCCGCGGACAAATTTCATACCGTAGAACTAGCTCGCAGTTTGGGAATTGGAGTGCCGCGAACCTGGCTGATACAAAGCCCTGCCGAGATTGCCGGCCTGCCGGATTCGAAAAATTTATTGGTGATCAAGGACCGCTTCTCGGTGCGCTGGAAGAACGACCAGGCGATTTTCGGTTCTGTCAGCTATGCGATGGGTAAGGAGGAAGTGGAACGACGGATTGGTGAGCGCTTGCGCGCGGCGGGAGATGTTCTGGTTCAGGAGTTCGTTTTCGGAAAAGGTATCGGGCTATCGTTCTTTATCGCCGAGGACGGGGTGTATCTGCCTTTTGCATGGGAGCGTATTCGCGAAATCGATCCTCGAGGTTCGGCAAGCAGTTGCCGCAAATCCATTTTGCTGGACAATAAGCTGGCCACGCTGAGCAGTCGTCTGATGCAAGCCATTGGATTTCGAGGCATCGCCATGGTCGAGTACAAGGCTCTGCCCGACGGCACGGCGGTGCTGATGGAAATCAATGGACGGCCCTGGGGCTCGATCGGCTTGCCCATTGCCAGCGGAATTGACTACCCGTGCTATCTGATCGACTGGTGGCTGACGGGAACACTGCCGCCGAAGACGTTAGAGTACCGCGCCGATATTACGTGTCGACGTCTGGTTAGCGAGCTGACGCACCTGAGCAACGTGCGCATCGGCAAGCCCGAGAATTGGCCGAACGAGTATCCAGATTTTTGGAGCACGCTGGCGAAGGCGGCCATCCCATGGTATCCAGGGATGCGCTATGACGATGTCTGGTTCTCTGATCCGCGCCCGGGGTGGGCACAACTGAAAAACTGGTTTCGGGTGCGCCGCTCGAAGTGAGCGGCTAGAGTTGGCGAGACCCGGATTCGATGGGAGCAGGAGCTTCGACTGCCCGCGACGGCCGCGTTACCAGCTCATACCCCAGCCTTTCCATCAACGGTCCCCACGCCGCTTCGATGTCGGCCACGGATTTGGCCGCCAGTGTTGACTTCCACCCACCTGCCTTGGCAGTTCGTACAAAAGGTAAATCAGCCCGGGTATTTTTGGTGAGCACCCAGTTCGCGCTCTGTTCTTTTTCTAAAGCGCGCATGCGTTCGGGAGAGCTGAGCTCAATCGCGCGTTGCAGTTTTTCCGGGCTGCTATCAATTTTGCGAAACGAGCACTTTTCGAGGAAGGCGCACAGGCGTAATAGTTCCTGCATCGGGCTTGCCTTCATCATCTCGTAACGAAGCAGGATGAAGTTCGGACGGTCCTGACGAAGCGCCAGCCAACTCAAAACATTGTCGCTCCAGGAGCCCCATTTCGAATCGAACTCGGCGGCGATGAATCGCGGGACGAATGATTCCATGGGATAGTCGTCCGGAATATTTCCGGCCTTCAGGTTGTGATGGTAGAAGGAAACTGCAACGTCGCGCGGATCCCGCACGATATAGATCACGCGTGGATATTGCGGTTGAAAGGACTCGTGACTCTTCAGGATGCGAGGCCTCGGAAGGCTTCGCATGGAATGGTCGGAATTGAAGTAGATTTCGGGAATGCGCGATTCCACGTTGGCAAAGCTGACGGGCTCGTCCTGATAAATCAGGTTGCCCACCAGAAAACGCGTCCAGGTATTTCCCGACCGGGGATAGGATGTGAGGTAGATATCGTCGGGGAAGACTGTCAGATTTCGTCCCGCCATCTGCTTGCCGGTCAGCACGCGTCCCGCCTGGACGAGCGCTCTCGACGCCCTCTGCATTCTCCCGCTCGGTTTGTGTTTCATCGTGATCGCCTCAAGCCCAGGAGCTTGTACTTTCAGTAAAGAGTCTCACGGAGAATCATCGGGAAACCGGCGCCGCCGCGTCTGCGGAATGCACCGCCAACTCGGCCATCAAATTTCGGATGCAGGTGTCGAGCACTGCGTAACAACGACGCGTGGTCTCCAGGTCTCCGAAATAAGGGTCTGGAATTTCACGGTAGCGGTGGGCATTTTCGGCGTATGCGCTCAGCATTAATACCTTTTGCCGGGCTTCCGGGTAAAGAGCAAGAACTTCCGCCTTGTTCTGAAAATCCATGACAAAGATTACATCAGCTTCCGAAACGAGGTCGGGCGTAAGCAGCTGGGCTCGATGTTGGGAAAGTGGCAAGCCGAGTTCTTGCGAGGCTTCCATCGCCATGGGATGCGCCTGACTGCCGTTGATGGCGTGCACGCCCGCCGAGCACACGCGTAGTGTCGCCAAGCTCGCCTGGCTGGCAGCTTTGCGGAACATCGCCTCCGCCATCGGACTTCTCATGATATTTCCGAAGCATACGAAGAGGAACGACTGCGCGTTGCCGGGAACCTTGCCAATATTGGGCGAATGCACTCCCACAGTATCCAGCAATCTTAAACGGGCGTAGATCGGACCAGCTTTTGGACCGAGGCGAAGAAATAATTGCCGTTCGCGGAGCAAAACGTCAGGCACCATCGTACGAAAAATCTGCTTCCATCCGGTGTTGGAGGCGTTTTCGTCCATAGCATT
>QIAI01000249.1:0-822 GCA_003224995.1 Acidobacteriota bacterium | reverse complement strand
AGCATTCGGGATGCTCAACTTACGTCTTCCTCGTAAGTCTCGATCAATGCCACCGATACTTCATCCATTTGAGCGGTCGACAACTCGCCCACTTCCCACAAACGCTTGGTATAAAAACCCCAAGCCAAACCTAGCCCGTAAGGCAATAACCCAATCAGGATTTGCAATCCCAACTCGGCGTACGTACGAGCGATGAACCATCGCTTCATGAGAATAAAAACTACCACCATGGGGAGGGAGAAGAGAATCGGCAGGGTATAGGCCTCTCGTAAGAATGTCCGGATGCGCACACCCAGCAGGCGGCACATGTGCCGCGGTAGGAAGAACAAGCAAGTGCACATCAGGGGAATGGCGGTTCCCATGGCATCCCCCACAATTCCGAATGGCCGGATCAGAACGATACTCAGAATCAAGTTGGCAATGCTCTCCATCAGCATGACCCAGGCGAGGGCCCGGTGCTTGGCCATGCCGTACAGGATTCGATTCGACGCGGACTGAGCCAGCGCGAATGTCATCGGGATCGCGAGCACCAGCAAAACCGGATAGCTCTGCGGAACATAGCGCTCACCAACCCAAGCCGTGATGACCGACTTTCCCAGGATGATCAGCACTTGCTTGTTCTTCCTACCGCGGCACGTGTGCCGCCTGCTGGGTGTGCGCATCCGGACATTCTTACGAGAGGCCTATACCCTGCCGATTCTCTTCTCCGTCCCCATGGTGGTAGTTTTTATTCTCATGAAGCGATGGTTCATCGCTCGTACGTACGCCGAGTTGGGATTGCAAATCCTGATTGGGTTATTGCCTTACGGGCTAGGTTTGGCT
>QIAI01000248.1 GCA_003224995.1 Acidobacteriota bacterium | reverse complement strand
CGTGGATGGTGGCCTCGGGCAACTCCGATGGCTGGAATCGTTGCCTACCGATCGCGAGACGTATTTGTACGAATCAGAGGCGGACGCTAGCCTGGTCACTCGCAATGGCGAGAATCATCAACTCGTATCCTTGGACCGCCATGGGGTCCGCTTACGGCAGTCTTCCGTGCAGTCACTGGCGCCGCTCGCCCGCTCCTACACGTTTGAATCCATGTTGGTGATTTCATTTCTTTTCGGCCAGGAGTGGTGGGGGCGGATTTTTCTGTTTGATCCGGTACTGGGCGGCGACCGTGAAGAAGAACTGCGATTCTTGCAGGAACTGGTCCGGCAAGTGGGCCCGGCGGTGTACAACGTTTATCTGCTGCGGCGTTTGCGGCAACGCGCCGGCGCGGTGGAACGCGCTCGGGTTGCCCGCGAGCTGCATGATGGCGCAGTGCAATCTCTGATTGCAGTTGAGATGCAGGTGGACGTGGTGCGGCGCCAGTCGGCCGCGCAGTCGAGTCCCCTGACCGAGGAACTCGCCCGCATTCAGGGCCTGCTGCGCGAGGAAGTGCTGAAGCTGCGTGAATTGATGCAGCAGATGAAATCCCTGGATGTGGACTCATCGAATTTTCTTCGCTTCCTCGAAGATACCGTCGAGCGCTTCCAACGCGAGACCGGAATCGGGGCTCGCTTTGTTTCCGAAGTCGAAGAGACGCACATGCCGCAGCGGGTTTGTCGGGAACTGGTGCGAATCGTCCAAGAAGCGCTGGTGAACGTGCGGAAACATAGCGGGGCACGGGAAGCGTTGGTTCGATTCGGTGCCGATGTAACCCATTGGAAGATGACGATCGAAGACAATGGTCGCGGCTTTCCGTTTGCCGGGCGGTTTTCGCTGGCGGATCTCGAAGCCATGGGCAAGGGTCCGATGGTCATCCGGGAAAGGGTTCGTTTAATTGAGGGAGAACTCACGATAGAATCAAACCCGGGTCGTGGGGCGCGGATCGAGATTACGGTGCCGCAGCGTCGAGAAGCCGCTTATGGACAATAAAAGATCGCAAAATATTCGTATCGTGATTGCTGACGATCACCCGATTTTTCGGGACGGTCTCCGCCGCCTGCTTGAAGCAGAGCCCGGCTTGAAAGTAGTTGGCGAGGCATCCGACGGCGCGGATGCGGTCAAGCTGGCGCGCCAGTTAAAACCTGACATCATGCTTTTGGATCTCCTCATGCCACGGACTCCTGGTCTGGAGGCTCTGCGCGACCTAAGCACTGGAACCGGCGCCAATGGAGTAAAGGTCATTCTGCTGACCGCAGCTGCGGAAAAGCACCAGATCGTCGAAGCTCTGCAGCTCGGCGCCCGGGGAGTGGTCCTGAAAGACTCCGCCACCCAGCTTCTCTTGAAAAGTATTCACACCGTCATGACCGGCGAGTACTGGGTTGGTCGGGAGAGTGTCTCCAATCTCGTCCAGTACCTTCGCACCCAGATGCAAGCCTCCAACGAGGAGTCCCGGCAGAAGAAATTCGGACTGACTCCACGCGAATTGGAAATTGTTTCGGCCGTGGTGGCAGGTTATTCCAACAAGGAAATTGCCGAGTATTTCAAGATCAGCGAAGACACCGTGAAACACCACCTCAGCAACATCTTCGACAAGTTGGGCGTGTCAACCCGGCTAGAGTTGGCTCTGTTTGCCGTCAACCAGGGTCTGCCGTTGAGGGGAATTCCTTAGGAATCAAATACATAGAGGGCATGGCACTTTCGTGCCATGCCAGCCCACTTCAGTGCCATGGCGGGGGAGAGATACCAAAACTAGCATTATTGCAAAGTGTTCCCGGGTGAATGGTTTGTGTTTTAGCCTCCGAGCCGCTTTATGCTCGGAAGATTGACCCGTTATGAGGGGGAGGAGCCCGTGACTAAGTTCTTGCATCAGTTATGGTCAGATCAGTCCGGACAGGACATCGCGGAGTACGCGGTGATGCTGGCTGTAATTCTGGTGATCGTGGTTGGAACCATTCGACTGATTGGTTCAAACGCCAATAACGTGTTCTCGCAAGTAGGAAGCTCGATTCAGTAAGCCGCAACTCCGGGGCTTTAGCGCTTTCTTATTTGGCTGCTTCTCGCAATGCCGCAGGCTGCGGCATTCATAATCGGCGAAACCAGCGCGTCTTCAATACATCTCAAAAACAAACACAACAGCCTGGATGCATCAGCACCCAGGCTGATCTATTTTGGAGAAGAAGCTGAGTCGGGTGCGGCAGCCGGTGTGGTGGAAGCGACTATGTCGGCTCCAGTGGAAGTGCGAGTCAGATAAGGGAACACGGGCGTTACTTCGAACGGCATCTTCTCGCGCGCAGAAAGCAACGCGACCGGTTTGTTCTTAGCCATGGACGCCTGGTTGCTCCAGGGATCTACCTTGATTCGGCCGCCCAGCCGCAAAGCAGCGACCTGATCTTTCTTCCGTTCATCCAGTTGTGGCGAGGAGTTCAGCAGCTCCGACATGCGCAACGTCTTCCCGCTGACCAGACCATCCCCCAGACGCGCACGGATCAGGTTCTTTAAATCGGGAGCCCGCTCCTGCAATGCCTTCAGGAATAGACCAGCATTTGCGAGCTTGTCTTTGTAGGGAGAACTGGCCAGCAGTTCGAGAGCTTTCTTATCGGCTGCTTGTTCATCCGCGGAGCTGCGTTGGAAATTCAAGCTGGAGAAGGTATCTTCGTCCGCGAAAAACAGGCGGTCATTAAATGCAAATTTGGTATCCAGCTGATGTCCCAGTGCGATGTGGCTCAGTTCACGCGCCAGCACCATGGCCAGGGAAGCTTCATCGGGAAGCACATCGAGCAGTCCGCGGCTGACGACAATCGTGTGCCCGATGGTGAATGACTCCAGAGGTGCGGTAAGCAGCACACGCGCGCGAACCTCAGGCTGGATATCCAAATTATTTGTGACGATCAGATTGTTCACAACCGTGGTGAGAACCTTATCCACGTCGCCGCTGGGAGCGAGCAACCCAACCCTCTGCAGGCGTTCGACCGCATTGTCTTCTGCTTGCCGCTGCCACATGCGTTCCGCTTCAACTGGCGTGGCATCCTGCGCTACCTCGCTCTGGTCCTTCACGGTTTGAGGGGAGTCGACCTGAATCGACGTGAACTCGTCACTCTTGACGAGGTTTTTCACGTCGTAACCCCAAAGCCTGGTCTGCGCCTTGAAGTGAAGATTCTGCGACATGCGGTACTTCATGTCGGATTCTTCGCTGTAGACATATCCCGGAAGCCAAAGGCCGGGGCGCATGTTCAAGCGCCAGCTATCGAAATGAAGGTAGTATGAGGTGCTGGCATGCGGCGAGTACGTCCCATTGAAGCGCACGATGTTGTAATCCTGGTCCTCAACCCAAATGCGTCCCAGGAAACGACCCTTGCCGGCGCTTTCCTTGGGCTGTACATCGATGACCAGACAACGCGTCTCGCCTAGAAACTCACGCCTGACAAACGTCAGGTTGTAGAACCTCCTCTGGAAGTCGTCATCCAGGATGACCATCTGCGCGAAACCGAGCGGCAGAAAATGCATGGAGTAAAGGCTGGTCATCGCCGTCATCATGCGCCGGCCAAAACCCGGCCGCCCGATGAAGCTGCGGTCGTCCGTGCCGTTAGTTAAATCCAGGCGGCCGAGAAAGTAATGATCTCCCACCGGAACGGCTCCCAGTTCCTTATCCGACTTCATGTCCTGGATATAGGTTTCCACCAGCGGATGCATATGGCGCATTTGCGCGACAAAGAAATGCTCGCGTTCCACGATGCGGTCCACAACCTGGTCGAAGGAGGAAGGAGTCCCGGGACTTGTGGCAGCGGGTAACTGAGTCAGTGTGGCCGGGGTACCATTTTCTGTTCCGGAGGACTGCGGACTGCTCACCTGCGCTGTTACGAGTGGGGCAAAACACATTACCAGAAATAGGGGGAACCCAACCGCTTTGAGACTACGCATAGACCCCTTCGCGAAGCATGTAGCTTCAGGCCAATTGGAAGATTATCTCGCATTGCCCGCTTAAAGTTGATGCGTTCCGCTGCGCGCACTGCGGCCTCATCGAGTCCGTGCCCCAATCCTCGTACTATGCGCAACACGCGTACATGGCCTGAGGCTTCCAGCACGACCTCAAGTAGCACTTCACCTTCCACACGCGCCTTTCGAGCATCCTCCGTATAAGCCGGAGTTGGCTTGGAGAGGATCTCAGGTGGAACCACGCGCGCGACCACCGGATCGGCTGCTTTCGGGCGCACGGCTTGCGTGGCGGCGACATCGGCGTCGCCAAATCCCGCCTGCCGAACTACCCCATTGCCCCGAGACGCATTGATGCGACCGCTGCCGTCCCCGGTCGCGACTCCGTTCCCAAACCCGGTGCTGGCCACAACTCCGCGAATGCCCTTCGCGCCGCCCGTGCCATTTCCGTATCCCGGTCCGGCCGGCAGATCGAACGAGCCAAGTTGGGCAATGTTGGCGGGCTTGCCGTTCGCACTTTCCTTTGCAGGAATCCCGTTCGGATCCCCGAATCCGCCGGTTTGCACTTTTTGGGGAGCCGCCGCAATCGTCGGTGTAGCCGAGCTGCCGGTGGAAAACACATTGGTCTGCACCAGTCGCCGCGGAATAGCAGGGGCGGCCGGCGGGAGGTCAGGATGCTTGGCGGCCATTTCGACTTTCGGCGCCTGCACCTCCTCGACGTTCACCCGGGGTTTGGGCGTGGGAGCAGATAGCCGCAGATTCTCTGGAATGGGCGTGTCGAGATGCGCCACAGGTTCGGGCACATTGAACTCACGGATGGGTGCCGGCTGATGATTCACAGGCGGCGGAGTCGACACCAGGGACACGGCATGGTAATCCCTTGGCGGAGGAGTCAGTACCTGGGCACGCAAAACTCCAAACCATAGCAGCAGGGCAATGGCCGCACCCTGAGTCAGCATGCTGAACATAAACTCGCCCCAGGGCGGCCTTCGGTAAGGAAGCAGAGAGAACGGCGTGTTTTTAGGGTCGGAAGCCATAACGGTCTCAGATGTACGGCAGCCCGGCCAAGCTGCCCTTTCTTCAGATTCTCGTGCCTGAAGGTGCCCAATCCAGTGTGGCAGTGAACCTGGAGACGGACCGGGACCTGATCAGTGTACAACTCCGAATGCCTTGTGCTGCAAGCGGAAGGCCAATTCTTTTGTCGAATAAACGACTATGTGATGGGAATCTAAGGATTTACATATACTAATGGGAAATCTCCGGAGACGGGCGCACTAAGGGGCAAAAATTTACAGCTTCTGGGTAGGATTTCTGGTTCGAGGCGGCGAGGCTGGCGGTCTAGCCGCCAGCCCTAGCAATGTACGATTTTATCGCTCTTAATTCCCTTGGTGGCGTTGCGTGTATCCACTACCAGTTGCGATTCCCGTACGATTTTCGCGTAATCGTAGTCGGAGTGATCCGTCACGATGAGCACACAGTCATACTTGCCCAAATCGTCGAGGGAAGCGCGCTTCATCTGCAAATCGTACTTCCGACCCCTTCCGATCGTGGGGAAATAGGGATCGTGATAGCTGACCTGAGCCCCCTCCTTTTGCAGAAGCTCAATGATGGTGAGCGACGGCGACTCCCGGAGATCATCAATGTCGCGCTTGTACGCGACGCCGAGCACGAGCACCTGCGACCCATGCAACGATTTTTTCTGGCGATTGAGTGCGCCCACCACGGAACCGATGACGTGGTAAGGCATGCTGATATTGATTTCGCCCGCGAGCTCTATAAAGCGCGTCCGAAAATCCCATTCTTTGGCTTTCCAGGAAAGATAGAAGGGGTCAACCGGAATGCAGTGTCCTCCTAATCCCGGTCCGGGATAGAACGGTTGAAATCCGAATGGCTTGGTGGAGGCGGCTTCGATGACTTCCCAGATATCGAGACCCATGCGCAGGCTGAGCAACTTGAGTTCGTTCACCAGCGCGATGTTTACGCAGCGATAGATGTTCTCCAGCAGCTTGGTCATTTCGGCCACTGCCGGGGAAGAAACCGGAACCACCCGCTTAAAGATCGTTCCGTAGAGGGCTGCCGACAGGTCGGAGGCTTGCGGATCGAGCCCGCCCACCACCTTCGGAATATCGCGTCGCGCTACGCTGGTGTTGCCGGGATCCTCTCGCTCCGGCGAGAAGGCCACATAAAATTCCTGCTCCGAAGATTGCCCGGCGCGCGCAGCCTTCAATCCGAGCTTATTTTCTTTCTCCAGAATCGGTATTAACACTTCCTCGGTAGTACCGGGATAGGTTGTGCTCTCCAGAATGACCAGGTGTCCGGCTCGCAGATGGGGCGCAATGGCATGGCCGGTGTTGGTAATGTAGCTGAGGTCGGGCTCATGGTATTCGTTCAAGGGAGTTGGAACGCAGATGATGACAGCGTCCATCTCGGTGAGCTTGGAGTAATCGGAGGTGGCGGAAAGTCCCTTCTCTCGCGCTGCGCGAATTTCTTCGGTCGTGATGCGGAAAATATACGAGCCGCCGGCGTTCAGCGTGTCAACTTTATGTTGATCGATATCGAAGCCCGTGACTCGAAGCTTCTGCTCGGTGTACAGCAGAGCGAGCGGCAGGCCCACGTAGCCCATGCCGATGATGGCAACCCGTGCCTCATGTTTTTCGATTTTATTTTTGAGCTCGGCGGAGAGAGAGGACTCCATGCGTATGGTCATGAATTCGATGAAATTTCCTGACGATTTTAGCACGCGGAATCGCGGCGTCTGACCATCGAAGGTAACCAGAACGCAGCCTTTGCGCAACGAGCTTTCCCCGGTTGGTTCATGCAATTGAAGTGCAATGAGATGATGGCGGTGACTCCTCCATCGAAAGGCACAATGGTTTGAGAATCTCGCGCGTTCTTCGTCTGCTGCTTCTGATCCTTGCCGTGTTTTGGCTGGTAGCACGAGCCGCAAAGATGCTGATCATCGATGCTCCGGAGAAGGCGGACGTCATTTTAGTGCTGGCAGGGGAGACGGACCGCCGTCCGGCAAAAGCATTGGAGTTGTTGAGTAAGGGTTTTGCCCGGGACGTGGTTTTTAACGTTCCAGCGAATGCCGTCATTTACGGAACGACTTATCAGGAACTTGCGCAACGCTGGGCCGAGTCGCAGCCGCAGTCAAAATCGTTGCATGTGTGCCCGATACAGGGCCTCTCCACCAAGGCCGAGTCCCTCGACACGGCGGCCTGTCTGCGCAATCTGCAGGCTCGGTCGGTTCTGATTGTGACTTCTGATTTTCATACGCGCCGCGCCTTAAGCGAATTTCGGAAAGAACTGCCCGAGTTTACGTTTCATGTGGTGGCAGCTTACGATCCTGAGCAATTTGGCGAGCAATGGTGGCGTCACCGCCAGTGGGCCAAGACGAATGTCAGTGAGTGGTTTCGCTT
>QIAI01000378.1 GCA_003224995.1 Acidobacteriota bacterium | reverse complement strand
TGGAAGTAACCCGCTTGTAGGCATTCGGCAGGAATCCCACGAAGGAAGGTTGTACCTATATGGCTGAAATCTCTCGCACACACTTTGGAGAAGCTGGGCGCTCTCGGTCGCGATCTATGTCCAGGCAGCAGTTGGGCGCTTTGATCGGCGGCGGCGTACTGGCAATTTACGGAATCACACGAAGATCGCCGCTGGGTGTTGCATTAGCCGCCAGCGGTGGGACAATCGCTCTGCTCGGCACCGCTCGGAACCCATCCCAAGCCGAAGCTTCATCCTCCACATCGACGTCACTGTTAATTAATTGCACGCCCGCGGAAGCGTACCGCTTCTGGAGAGGCTTCGAAAATTTCCCTCAGTTCATGAACCGGCTTGAAACGGTCACGAAACTGGACGATCGGCGCTCACGATGGGTCGCCTATGGACCAATGGGGCGGCCAATTCGGTGGGACGCCGAAATTACCGAGGAACGCGAGAACGTATCCATCGCCTGGCGCTCGCTGCCAAATTCGGATCTTCTAGTGAATGGACGCGTTGACTTCAAGCAGGCTCCGGCTGATCGCGGAACACTGATCACCGTGCAAATGGAATTTAGTCCGGCTCCAGGCACGAACGGGACATTCGCGAAATTCCTTAACAAAGGAGCTAACTTTGCGTTGCGGCAAGACATGCGACGACTGGAAGCGCTGATGGAATCTGGCGAGATTCCCACCACCGAAGGGCAGCCACATGGGCCGCGAGACGTGGTCACCGGCATTATGAGAATGGCCGATCCGACTCGACCCATTGCTCCAGGATCGAACCTGCGAAATGTCTTTGCTGCAAAAAGGAGGATCGCATGAAAGCAGTTTGTTATATGGGCGTAGAGAAGATGAGCGTGGAGACGGTGCCGGATCCCACGATTCTCAATCCACGCGACGCAATCGTTAAGATTACGAGCACGTGTATTTGCGGCTCGGACCTTCATCTTTACAACGGCTTCATCCCCACAATGGAAAAGGGCGACATCATGGGCCACGAGTTCATGGGCGAGGTTGTGGAAGTGGGCGCAGGCATCCAGCCCGACAAGTTGAAGGTTGGCGACCGAGTCGTGGTGCCTTTCACCATTGCCTGTGGAAACTGTTTTTTCTGCAAGCGGCAACTCTGGTCTTGCTGTAACAACTCCAATCCGAACTACTGGATTGCAGAGCAAATGATGGGATACTCGCCATCCGGTCTCTTCGGGTACACCCACATGATGGGCGGATACGCCGGCGGGCAGTCGCAGTATGCGCGCGTGCCGTTCGCAGATGTGGGGCCACTCAAAGTTCCGGACGGCATCCCTGACGAAAAATTGGTATTCCTCTCCGACATTTACCCGACCGGATATTTCGGCGCGGTGAACGCTGATATTCAGCCGGGTGACACGGTCGCCGTGTGGGGATGCGGCCCGGTTGCACAATTCTCCATTCGCTCGGCATTCACGCTCGGAGCCGAGCGGGTAATCGCAATCGACCGCTTCGACTACCGCCTGCGCTTAGCAGAAAGCGGCGGAGCCGAGACCATCAATTACGAAGAAGTCGATGATGTTGTGCAGACGCTCAAGGACATGACCGGAAACATCGGGCCGGACCGTTGCATCGACGCCGTCGGCATGGAAGCACACGATCACGGCTTCATGTACATGATGGACCGAGCCAAGCAAATGGCCCGCATTGAAACCGACCGTCCGATCGCGCTTCGCCAGGCGATTCAGGCTTGTCGCAAGGGCGGAACCGTGTCTGTTCCCGGCGTCTATGCTGGGTTCGACGACAAGATTCCCATGGGCGCGTTCATGAACAAAGGTTTAACGATGAAGACCGGCCAGACGCACATGATGCGTTACATGAAACCACTTCTTGACAAGATCGAGAGCGGGGAGATCGATCCCAGCTTTGTTGTCAGTCATCGAGTGCCGATTGATCAGGCGCCGCAGATGTACAAAATCTTCCGGGACAAGCAGGACAACTGCACGAAAGTGGTCCTGGATCCATGGGCAAACGGCGCAAGGGCCGCTTAACCGCTTTAGGAGATTTGAGAAATGTCGGGTCTAAAGTTTGATGATTTTTTCCCGGGTGTGATCTCGTCGAAGACACACTCCATCATTGACTACATCCATGCGGGAACGAATTTCATCGCGGCCGCATTGTTCTATAAGCGGGGGAATTCCCGCGCGGGACATGCGGCAGCCGCCCTCGGGGCCGGGGTGCTAATGAATGCCTTGATGACGGATTACGAATATGGTGTATTTCGCGTATGGAGTTTCAAAACTCACGGAGTACTGGACTACGGGGTTGCGGCAGCCAGCGCAGCAACTCCGAAACTCCTCGATATTGATGACGGTGAGGACGCTGCCTATTTCTATGCACAAGGTGGCGGAGAAACCTTAGTCGCTGGCATTTCCGACTACAACGACGATTCGGGATCGCGACGACAGTCGCAATGGACCAACCGGCGCAACCGGAGTCGATGGGCAGCTTAGCATCGCAGGGTGGGCCGATCCAGCAGGATTGGCCCTTCCCGGTGACTTTACATTTTCCGTTACGGCACCCACCTTCAGTTCAATTTTCGCGGTTGCGGGTGTGTTCACCAGCAACTCAAGCCCGCTCTGGATGTAGTGGGCGAATCCGCGCGTGGTCACGGTCAGCGTGCAACTATCTGGAGGCTGCGCCAGCAAGCGAAAATCTCCCTGTGGCCCCGGGGCCACGACCGTTCCTTCGATAGTGGACTGTGTACTTGAGACCACCACGGTTGCCCGGGAATCGCGCTTCCGCTGGGATCCTGCATTTGCTTGGCGAACACCCCAAGTGAAGACGCGGAGATGTGCCTGGGAGTCATTCTGAGCTTGCACACCACAGCTTCGGAATCCGTAAATTTTGCCTGTTCGATGCCGATCACGAAGGCCTAAAACCTTTGTGTTCCGATGGATGAGCCTATAAGCCTATGTACTAACGTGTCTTTCCTTTTCTGTATAGAGAAATAAACTGCACACACGAAGGCGTTACCCGTTGCCTTCCGATCAACAAAATTTCAATCACTGAGGTATAAGCGCCTCCCGTCTCTCCATGACGGCGCGTACCTCGTGAGGAGGTCTCGTGCGTTTGTTCCCCGCTCCCCCCCGAAGCGTTTTCCGGTGTGCCTGCATCGGTGTCGCGCTTTTCACAATGATAATGATTGAAGCCGGATGTGGTGGCGTCTCCAATTTTTCCAAAGCCAGCCAGCAGCCGCAAACGCCACAGGCCGTGTCAGACGTGGTGCTGAGTACGCGGCCGGTAATTCTGTTCAACGGAACTGGGACGATAGCGAACGACGTCTCGGCAGTCGAAACTATACTTCATGATTTAGGCATCGCTTATGCCACTGCGAACTCGACCCAATTGAATGCGATGACCCAGGCACAGCTGAATAGTTACAAGCTTTTGATTGTGCCGGGCGGAAACTCGATCACCATTGGGAAATACCTCAAAGCCACCACGACGACGAATATCCATAATGCCGTGATCAAGGGCGGCCTGCACTATCTGGGAATCTGCGCCGGCGGTTTCTTCGGTGGCTATTCCATGTACAACGGGCTGAACCTGACTTCCGGGCGGTGGTTCAACTTCTACAATGACTACTATCGCGGAATCCACAAAGAATCCGTAAATATCTCCTATCCTGGGGGCAGCAAGCTGGACGTGTACTGGCAGGATGGCCCCCAGTTCACGGGATGGGGCAGCATCGTGGCCAGATTTCCTGACGGCACGCCTGCAGTTGTCGAGGGCAAGTCCGGAGTGGGGTGGGTGATCCTGGCGGGAGTGCATCCTGAAGCTCCAGCGACTTGGAGATACGGAATGTCATTCACCAGCTCAGTGGCCTCCACTACTGGATACGCCAAAACCCTGGTAAGCGCCGCTCTTCACGGCACCTCGTTAGCTCACTACTGATTTCTGAGTGGTTGGGGAGACATTCGCGGGCCGGACAGTGCGTTTGATACTGTCCGGCCCGTGGTCT
>QIAI01000377.1 GCA_003224995.1 Acidobacteriota bacterium | reverse complement strand
GAAGATGCTATTAAAGAGCGGCGTCTATCACGGGCTGGCAACGCACGACGAAAACATCATCAACGAAGCCAAGGCATTCGCAAGCCGGGAAAACATTCCGCGCGACTCGTTCGAATTCCAGATGCTGCACGGCATCCGCCGCGACCTGCAGCAGAGCCTGGTGCGCGATGGCTGGCGCATGCGCGTCTACATTCCCTTCGGCACGGAGTGGTACCCGTACTTCATGCGGCGGCTGGCTGAACGGCCGGCCAATGTATTCTTCATTGCCAAGAATATGCTGCGGAGTTAGGAATGGAGCCCCGGCGTCCTCGCCTGACGTTCTTCTGAGAGCTGAGAGCTGGGCCGGATTCCCTTCCGCCCTATTCTTGTGGTGGTCGCGGCACCGCAGGTTGCTGCGCTGGAGCCAGCGGCAGCTTCGTCGTTTCCCTCAGCATGTTGCGCTCCTGGTCCGAGAACATTCCCTTGTAGCGATCTGAATTCAGCACCTGCTCCCGCTCATCGGGAGGCATCGCCCGCAGATCGCCGATGGCGCCTTTCATCGCCTGTCGCCGGTCCTGAGGCAAACGCTGCCACTGCGAAGCCAACTGCCGAGCTTGCTGCTTCTGTGGCGGCGTCAGGTGCTCCCAGGTCTCAATCCGGTTCAAACGGCGTTGCTGCTCTTGCGGAGCCAGGTTGTTGAAGTTCTGCAACCGGTTCTCCAGCCGTTGCTGTTGCTGCTGAGGCAGCCGCCGAAATTGCGGATCGCTCTGCAGCGCTTTCTGCTGGTCGGCGAGCGGCAGCTCACGATGACTCTTCAGCCAGTCGCCGCCGTGTCGCTGATTCGCCGTGGGTGGTCGGGGAACGTCCGGGGTAAACGCATTCGACTGCGGCGGCCGGGGAACTTCCTGCGTGGGCCGTTGCCCATAGCCTGCTGGTGGACCGGGCTGGCGATTCATCGGCTCGCTTGGAGGACGCGCTACCGGGCGCTGCTGCTCCTGCGCAAATCCGGAAGGATTCCGTGACGCGGACGGCGGCCTTGGGACTTCACGCCCCCGACCATTCTCATAAGAAGGGTTTTGCCGCGGCTGGACCTGGGATGGCGGACGTGCAGCTTCGCGTCCGGGCCCGGCGTAACGGTCTTGCGAGTACGGAGCGCGGTTCGGACCACTGGTCATTGGTGGTCTTGCCACGGGGCGCGATTGTGAATAACCACCGGGGCGCTGCTGCGGCCTCGATTGCGGATAAGAGGGACGCGACGGCTGGCGGTAGGAAGGTTGTGCTTGCCGAGAATAGTTGGGCCGGGATTGCGTGCGTCCCCCGAATTCCCTCGAGGGACGCGAACTCTCGCGGTTGTACGAACGTTCTTGTCGCGACGGCCGGGAAGATTCCCGCCGCGGGGCCGATTGCTTTTGCGAAGAGGATTGGTCGTGCTTAGGCCGTTGCGCCTGAACCGGGACGGACACCAGGAGCGCCAGCATCAAGCCGGTCATCGACACCATCCCCGCTTTGAATTTCCCTGTCACCCTGCGCTCCCACTTTCGCCAATCACTCAGTGATGCAATTGCCCACTAAAATACTGCTACTCCGTTATGGAGTCTCCTGGTCCGCATCCACATCCGGCTGCACCTGCAAATCGTCGAGCAGATCAAAATTCGCATACAGATCTTCATTTTTATCGAGCGCCTGCAGATCGCCCACCGCCGTACCCGGCTGAATGACCACTATTGGTACCGTAGGATTTTTCCCGGCTATCTGCGAAGGATTCCGTTCCCGCGTGAACCAACTCACTCCCCCGGCCATCATCAACACCAGCGCCAGCGCACCTGCGAGCACGGGCATGCGAAACCACGAAAACCAATTAACCCGCTCCGGTTTCGCACGTTCCTCGCGCATACGGGCAGCGAGCCGGGTATCGAAATACGGAGACGGTTCCGGCGCCTGCCAGTCATCCAGCAGGGCCATCGTCTTCCGCATATCCTCGAGCTTGCCGGTGCAGTCCGCGCAGCCGAGCAGGTGCTCGTTCAGCGCGGGCGTGGGCTCCCCGGCCCCCGCCGCCACATCCAGCATCAGATCCTTGATTTCATCGCACTTCATGATCCCACTTCCTCTACACAAATTCTTTCAGTTGTTCGCGGAGCGTTTCATACGCCCGGAACAATAAGGACTTCGTCGCCGACTCACTCAGTTTGAGAACTTCTGCAATCTGTTTGTAATCCATCTGTTGATACTTGTGCATGAGCACTGCCACTCGTTGTCGCTCGGGCAGAGCCTGCACTTTGGCTCGAATCGCCGCCATGCGTTCCCGCCGCACCATCGACTCTTCGACCGTCAGGGAACTGTCAGCCACATCCATCGTGGTCCCAGTTTCCTCATCCGGTTCGTCCAAGCTGGCCATCTTTTCGGGCCGTTCGTTGCGCGTATCGCGGGCATGGTTTACGGCCAGGTTGGTCGCAATCCGATACAACCAGGTTGTAAACTTCGCGCTCGCTTCGTATCCCGAGCGCGACCGGTACACACGTAGAAACACTTCCTGTGCCAGATCTTCCGCCGCTGCCGCATTATGAGACATCCGGTACATGAAGCCCACCATGGGACGGCGATACTTTTGCACCAGGTATTCGAAAGCGGACTCATCCCCTGCCTTCACTCGCAGCATGATGTCGGCGTCGGTGAGCCCAGCGGCAGATCCGGCAAAAGGAGGACGGTCGGCCGTCGGCTGGGCGCCGATGGAACCCATTGCGAGGAGTTCCTGGTCCATGGCTACGCTGCTCACATCTGTATCAACCCCATCCGAATCAGAAAGTTGCATTTCTGACTCATTCGCAGGGTCGGCAGAACCTCCTTTGCGTGAGGTACTTACGGACGGTCGCGGGGGATCGGACGGGAGTGCCATGAGCTTCCGGTCTTTGGCGTACGGAATCTGAGGTAGCGCCCAAGCCCGGCGCGCCCCTTCGCCTGCTTCGCCAAGGCTACCACGCCTGCGCGCCAAGGAAGAACCGGTTCCTTTCCTATAACATGCGAAGCGCCTCGCTTAGGGTGAAAGCACCGGCAATCTTGCGCACCTCTCCGGCCTTGTGTTCCAAGGCCCATTGTCGGCGTCCATCCTCGAAATCGATGACGGGAGTCGCACGCTTCCTGAACCAATCTACGTATGTTCTGTTTCATACCAGGGACCATGAGCCAGAAGGTTCCCGGCACAAGTAATGGCACTGGGCCGGGTCAGCCGTAGGTCGACTGATTTCAACCGTCGTCTCCCCTACATTAATTAAAGCGCCCGATTGCATTGATCACGCACTTCGCGTCCGCTGGGTGCGGACTCTAACAGACCGCCCAGTCAACGCGGCTGCATATGTCTAACGTCGAACCGCAAAAAGGCCAACTGGCAGTTCAACTGGCAGTTCAACGTCTGAAGGAAAAGATTGGCAGACTCAAAGAGCAACAGACTGCAGCGGAAAAAATGGCCGCGCTCGTGGGCATGACGAACGAGGACTCAGAGCAGTACAGGGAACGCCATGATCGGATCAGAAAATTGACGAGGAAGCTGGCGGTGCTCGAAGGCAAACAGGGGGCCCATCATGAGCAAAAAGAAAAGCAAGATATTGCGGGGCAGGGTCGAAAAAGTGCTCAAACCGATCCTTCCAAAGGAACATGAAAAGGCCGAAATCACGATTGAGGGAGCCGACGACCTCTACCGCGAAATCCGTGTAGAAAATTTATTGACGGATGAGGATGGGGAAAAGGCGCGCCTAAAGCCCGGGGACGAGCTGGATATCGTCCTTGAAGCGGAGACCGATGCTACAACCAAAAAGCCTGACTAGTTTTGTTCGGTTCCTGCGTTCGACCAGTTGGCGGTCATCCTGGTCATTGTGGTCGGCACCGTCCGGCTGATCGGTTCCAACGCCAACAATGTGTTCTCACGGGCAGCCAGTTCCATTCAGTAGCGGTAGTGCCGGGGATGTCCATCAATCGTGGACACCACGCAAGGAAAGAGCTAAAATCCCAACCAGTGGCATCCAGCCACACCGTAACTTGCTGAAATAGCAAAACGTTCAGTTCCGTCCGGCCCAGCAACTCCAGGGCGCTTAACTCAGCGGTAGAGTGCCATCTTCACACCCATCTTCGAATTGTGTCCTCTGTCAGTTTTCCCTTGTCAGTCTTTCCGCCCCTCTGGTCAAACGTACTCGCGAGTCCGGCATTGAGTTCTCGCCTGAGTGGGATCAGAATAGCTACACACATCGACTGGCGTACGAATAGTGGCGTGCAAACCTTGAGGCGGGAAGGACGTCTCACTACTACGCGGGGTTTTCAGCTTCCAATGCTTGGAGGGGGCCATGCTAAGCAATCAGATGAAGAGAAATCGCACCCTGGCTGGTATGGCACTTGCTCTATTAGGGATGGTCATTTTGGCGCAGGGGCAAAGTGAAAGTGGAGCGGATGCAGGCAACAATTTTCAGGGAAGAGTGCGGTTTGAAAACAACGCCCCGGCACAATTCATTCAGGTCGAACTATGGACGGACGGCGAGGCCAGCTGGCGCACCATTACGCAAACGGATCGCACCGGAAAGTTTCAGGCCGGGACCCCCTGTATGGTGATTCAGTACAAGATCGAGGCAGCCGGTTATAGTCCGGTTTGGGGGCGAGTCGACATGAGCGTCAAGCCCTGTCGTGTCCTCGAGTGGGTCACCCTCAAACAGATTCGGAAAGAAGGTGCTGGCGGTGCGCCTGCCTCGGGTGTAATGGACAGCCGGATCGCCGCGATTCCTCCGGAGGCGAAAGCGGAGTTCGAGGAGGGGCAGCGGCTTGTGAATGGCAACGATTTCATGGGCGCTATGCCCCATCTTCAAAAAGCCATCGACCTGTACCCGAAATATGCTGAGGCATATCAACTGTTAGCGGTCGCCCAAGTGCAAACCAATCACGGGCCGCAAGCCGAAGCGTCCCTGGTAAAGGCAATCGAGATCGAAGACCGGATGCCAAAGGCGCAGTACCTATTAGGCGTTCTCTACGCAATGACCAATCGAGTTGAATTGGCGGAAAAACCGTTGAACCGCTTTGTGGAACTGGATCCGCAAAATCCTGATGCCCACTTTGAACTGGCCAGAGTCAACTTCGCGCTGCAAAAATTTCTGG
>QIAI01000376.1 GCA_003224995.1 Acidobacteriota bacterium | reverse complement strand
GAGTCGCAACAGCCGACGTGGCCGCACTCCAGGCACAGGCGCAGGTGGACCCAAGTATCATGCATCTCCAGGCATTCCTTGCAGCCTTTGCCGCTGGGCTTCACTTTCTTGATCTCATTCTGATGGGTACAGGTCTTAGCCATAAATCACCTCAGGAATGTTTTGCTTGCGTTCAAGGCGTCGCGTACCGGAGCGTCGGTTGCAAATATCTGGAACCAGTTCGGGTACAGCCGCGTGTCGCGTGAGGCAGGTTCCTTGCAGGGGCGCTACAGCGCTTTCGATCCAGAGAGAACTCAAAGGGATGCAAAAATTGTGTGGAGAATTCAGCAGTTGCGGTTGGAAATGCAAATGGCGGCGGTTACGGGGTTAAGGAACTCGGAGTCCTTCGACTCCGGCGCGGCTGGCGCCACGCCTCCGCTCAGGATGACAGTTCTGAAGGATGACAGTCGGCGGGATGACAGTCCGAGGGATGTAGTTCGAGCGTTATGGCTAGACGTCGCTTTTGTGATTTCAACGAGCAGGATGTCCGACGGGGGTGCGGTTGGAAATGCAAATGGCGGCGGTTAAAGGGTTGAGGGACGCGGGGTCCTTCGACTCCGGCGCGGCTGGCGCCACGCCTCCGCTCAGGATGACAGTCTTAGGGGTGCACAATCATTCGGGATGTTCTTCGAGAAACCTCTCTGATTCGATGGCCGCCATGCAGCCGGTTCCGGCGGCGGTAATGGCCTGGCGATAGCGCCGGTCGACGACGTCGCCGCAGGCGAACACTCCGGGCACGCGGGTGAGGACATAGTCGCGCGTCTTCAGGTAGCCATCCGGGTCCATCTCCAATTGGCCTTCGAAGATTCTGGCATTCGGTTCGTGCCCGATGCCGAGAAAAAGGGCGCTGGTGGGGAAATTGTAGGCTTGTTCAGTCTTCAGATTTCGCAGCGTCAGCCCAGTGACTTCCTTTTGGCCCACATCATGCACGTCCTCCACAACGGTATCGGTAATGAACGCAATTTTCGGATTGTTGCGTGCGCGGTCGAGCATAATCTTAGAAGCGCGAAAGATGTCGCGGCGGTGAATGATGGTCACCCGCGTGGCGAAGCGGGTCAGGAAGTTGGCTTCTTCCATCGCGGTATCGCCGCCGCCGATCACAACCACTTCTTTTCCGGAAAAGAAGAACCCGTCACAGGTCGCGCACGAACTCACCCCGTGACCAATTAGCTGCTGTTCATGGGGCAGTCCCAGCCATCGCGCCGAGGCGCCACTGGCAATGATCAGGGTCTTGGTGTGGATCTGGTGTTTTCCGACGTGCAACAGGAATGGGCGTTTGCTGAGGTCGGCGCTGGTTACATGCCCGAGCATGTATTCGGCACCAAAGCGTTGCGCCTGCTTGCGCATGTTCTCGATGAGTTCGGGGCCCTGGATACCCTCGGGAAAGCCGGGAAAATTCTCGACCAGAGTGGTAATGGAGAGCTGTCCGCCAGGCTCGTGGCCTTCAATGACCAGGGGGTTCAAGTTGGCGCGTGCGGAATAAAGTGCGGCGGTGTGTCCGGAGCATCCCGAGCCGATGATGACCGCGTTGCGAATATCCATAAGTGTCAATCTATTAGATTACGAACTCTCCATTTGGGTGCAACCCGGCTTTGGCAGAACCCGCGCTCCGGCTGTTGCGAGCCCTCTTGCTGGAGTTGGCCCAAATGCGGCCCCACAAACGACTAAGCCTTTAACCGCGAAGAGCGCGAAGAACGGCCGCGACGTTCGCCACGATCAACCCATTACTTCTTCGATGTGCCCTCGGCTTTGTGCGCTGAATGGCTCGTTTTAGTGGTGGACCCGGTTGCAGCCCCACCTACTTTTGCCAGTTCCTCAGGCACGGTTTTCCGCGCATTCAGAAGCGTGCGGTAGTTCGTCAGAATCGAAGATGCACCCGCGAACAGCGGCTCATAAGCGCTCTGGTCCGGCGCGGACCCACCTTCTGAGCCCAGGCATTTTGCCAGAACTACCGAGGATTTTCCGAACCGTTCGAGCTTGATCCGGGTCGCGGGACTGGCAGCTCCTAACATAGCAGCCGGACTGGTGACCGCCGAGGCGCTATCTTCAATGGAGAGCTGCACCAGGTCCTTGGGATCGCGCACGTGCAGCACCAGCGTCTCAATCATGTTCTTGCCGTCGTTGCTGAAGGAATACTGCACGGTCGAAAACAATGCCTGCATGGAGAATTCCCGCCGCAAGCGTACCCAGCTCGCGACCGAGGGCTCGTCCGACATTTGCGCGCTTTGCCCAGCCTGCAAAAAACCAGGCGCTTCCCCGAGGCTCGAGCGGCCTCGGGCCACCTCAAAGTCGTCGCTGAACAGCGGCTGCCTGGGGACACGCGCCAGGGCCGAAGAGATTTCCTTCTGTTCCTCTGCCGATGGCGCACACACGTTCAGGACATTCACCTTCACCGGAGGCTGTTGCTGTTGCGCAAACAGCATTCCGGAACACGCCAGCAAGAGTGAACCGGGAAGATAGAAATGTTTGTGGAACACGCGCGCCATTCTAAATGAAGGGCAACACAAGAGGCGAGAGGGAATCGGGCTACCACGGAATGCCGCGGTTTTCATTAGAATGATTCTATGGCGAATTTAACTTTGGTCTACGGCATGCGTCTCCTGCCTGCGGATGAAGTTGCGGAGGTCGGCGACGCAACCGTGAAACTGAAGAGTGGACGCGACGCTCACGTCACCATGCATGTGCTCGAAGGCAGTAAGGAAGCCATCGAGAAGCAGCTCCGAACCAGCCTGGAAGCGTTTTTCGACTTCTATCCGGAAATCTGAAGCGGCTTTATGGAACGTATCCTGCCCCGCGGAGCACTTTTCCTGGCCGCGCTCCCGTCATTTTTCCCTGCTCGATCACGGGCACACCATTCACCAGTACGTAGTCCATTCCCCGGGACAGTTGGTTCGGCTCGGCGAAGGTCGCCATGTCCTTGATAGTGGCGGGATCGAAGACCACAACATCGGCCCACATGCCCGCCTTGATCACGCCACGGTCCGTAAGCCGCATGCGCTGCGCCGGCAAAGCGGAAAATTTTCGAATCGCATCTTCGAGCGCGAGTTTCTTCTCTTCGCGAACATATTTCCGCAGAATGCGAGGAAAGGTTCCGTAGGCCCGGGGATGCGGATGCTCCTGCCCAAGCAATCCCTCCGGCGAGGCGCCTTCTGAGTCATTACAGATGGAAACCCAGGGCTGTTGCAGGGCGAGTGCAACGTCATCTTCCGACATGCCGAAGACGGCGACGTAGGTGTAGGCCTGGTCTTCGATCAGGAGATCGAAAAGCGCGTCCATGGGGTCCTTGTTCCACAATTTGGCGACGTCGGCCAGCGTCTTTCCCTGCAAGGGCAGCAGTTTGGGATTCTGGACGACTCCAATGAGGATCGCTTCAGGTCCGGGGATTTCCTGCCACTCGTTATCCCATGTGGTCGATGGGGCCAACATGTCTTTTTTAATACGGGCGCGAGTTGCGGGATCTTTGAGTCGCTCGATGAGTTTGGCGTCGCCTCCGTCGTGAGCCCAGGGTGGAATAAAGGCGGAGAAGTCGTTAAACCAGGCGGGATAGGCGTAGGTATTGGCGCTGATGTCCATCCCCTGAGAACGCGCGCTGTCGATCTTGGCGACAATCTCTGGCATGCGATGCCAGTTCGTTTTTCCAGCGACCTTGAGGTGCCAGATCTCGACTGGGATGTGCGCTTCTTTGCCGATGCGCAGACTTTCATCGATGGAGTTCACGATCGCATCGCCCTCGCTGCGCATGTGGGTGGCGTAAATGCCACCGAATTTGGCAGCTTCACTGGCCAGGGCGATGATTTCCTCGGTCTTGGCGTACGGGGCAGGCGAATATTGCAGCGACGTGGAGACGCCGACCGCTCCGTCGTGCATGGCATCGCGCACCAGGGATTTCATCTGATCGAGTTGCGCGGCAGTGGGCTGGACATCCGCGTCCCCGAGAACCATGCGGCGGACCTGGGTCGCGCCCACATAGCTGGCCAGATTAATACCAATGCCGTCTTTCTCGAGACGTGCGAAGTATTGACGCAAGGTGCGCCAGTCGGGCGTGATCTTCAGGTGAGCATAGCTGGTTGTTTCCGCTGCGATGATGGCATCGTTCAAAGGCGCAATCGACCCGCCCTCGCCGGTGATTTCGGTAGTAATGCCCTGGTAGATCTTCGAAGGCAGCCGTGGATCCACCAGTATTGTTTTTTCTGACTGGCCCAGCATGTTCGCTTGGCGTTCGCGGCAGAGAGATTGCCGATGGCCGCTATCTTTCCATCGCGGATTCCGACATCGCCGGAATACCAGGGCGAGCCTGTACCGTCGATGATGTGGCCGTTGGTAAGGATCAGGTCGAAGGACGACGTCTGCTGCGCAAGTCCAGATCCAGGGATAAGAAAGAATGCAAGCAGAACTGCGATCACGGCCTCATTACGCACTTGAAAGTTCTCCTCGCGTCAGGCTCGAACACGATTCATCGAATTCCCATTTGGCAGTTTATGCTTTTCCAGGCTGCAACCCCTTTGCGCGCGAACTGAGCATGACTCCCAACGCAATCCAGATTGCCAGCGTCAGCCATTCGTACACCGAGAAGTGTCCCGGGACCATCCGGATTACCTTCATCAGGATCATTCACAGACCGAGCAGCACGCCCAGGAGTGCTACCAGTCGTTGACGCGGCGGTGGGCGCATGGCGAAGAAAGCCGCGCAAGCCGCGAGCCACCCCACGGCGGAAGCGACCGAGCCCACTTCCGAGACCGGCACCAGGATGGCGTCCCCTAAAAACATGCAGAGCGCCGTTGCACCTCCAATCGCCAACACTGCAACGGAAGGTGTCCGGTTGAGCGGATGCACCACGGCGACCCTCGGTTCGAGCAGTCCGCGTCTGCCCATGGCAAACAGCAGGCGCGTCGATGCGACGAAATTTCCGTTAAAGCATTTCACCAACGACAGCAACGCCGCCGCCAAAATACCGCGCACGATCCAGTGGGAACCCACGGCGCGTTCGAAGGCTACGGCGGTCATGAAGCGCTCTCCGGTGAGCTGTCTCCAGGGCGCAACAAAACCGACAGCCGCGATCACGACCGTATAGAAAATAATGCCAACCACGATCGCCATCCAGATCGCGACCAGAAAAGTCTGTGAGCGAAACTCCGGATTGGCTTCTTCGGCGGCCTTGGTGACAGATTCGAAGCCGGTCATAAAGTAGGGAACGATCTGCATTACCAGGAAGATCGATAACAGGGGAGTGTGGGAGAAAAGCGGCGTAAAATTTTGCGGCGATCCCTTACTGACTCCTGTCGCCACGAAAATCGCGAACAGCGCCAAGGTTCCGAAGGCGGTCCAGTTCTGGAAAGTGGCGCTGAAGCGAATACCGCGATAATTCAAGGTCGTGAGCAGCCCGGTCAGTGAAAGTCCAATGATCAATCGTGGGAGAAATACCGGCTTTCCGGCGACGCTGTATAACTGCATGGAATCGAGAGCCGGGAAAATATAGGCGGCGATGCGGCCCACGGCCACGGCCTCCCAGGGACAGACGATGAAGTAGGCAAGCATCATCATCCAGCCCGTGGCGAAGCTTACGCTTCGCGG
>QIAI01000375.1 GCA_003224995.1 Acidobacteriota bacterium | reverse complement strand
AACCCTTGTGGTAGTGTTGAACTTACCCCATATTCTCTTGGTTTGGCTGGTTTTCAGTGGCCTCCGTGTCGTCGAAACGTAAGCCGGGTGTGTACATCGCCTGGACGACGGTTACCTACCGAAGCGTGTTGCTGGCGCTGCTGGTGGTAGCGCTCGTCTTCGGGGGCGTGATGCATCTGGTCTTCCCCCAGTTCACCGACAACACCGTAAAAGCGGCCGGCAACGTGACCACGAACCTGCTGGAACGCATCGCCGGTATGTCTCCACCGCCGGATAAATCTTCCGGCTCGACCGAGAAGCAAGCTCGTTTCACCGCACTGGATGGGACGGTGAAGATCAAGAAATCCAGCAGCAACAGCTGGATCACGGCCGACTACATCATTCCGCTGGAAAAAGGCGACGTGGTGCAAACCGGTTCCGAGGGCATGGCCAAGGTAGTGTTCAACGACGGCACCAACTACACCGTCAAGCAGGACTCGCTGATCGTGATCGAGGAGAACTCGGCCAACGACCAGCAACAGACCAATGTGGCGGTGGCGGTCAGCACCGGAACCGTCGACCTCTCGACCACCGCCTATACCCAAGGTTCGAAGTCTCAGGTCATCGTGGCAGGGGCGACGGCCTCCCTGGCCCCGGAAAGCGCGGCCATGGTGCACAACGATCCCAAGAGCGATCAGCACGAAATCCTGGTGAAGAAGGGAAGTGGCGAGGTCGCGCGTAACGGGGAAACGGTCCGCCTGTCGGATTGGGAGCGCGCCACCTTCAAGGCCCAGTCCGAGAAGATGGCCAAGATCAAGGAAATTGGACCGCCGACTGCCATTTCTCCTGCGAACATGATGCCGCTTTTCACGACTGGGGGCGCCAAGACCAAGGACGTGCAATTTTCCTGGTCCCCCATGGCGAACGCGGTGGGCTACCGCCTGCGAATCTCGCGCAATCCCTATTTCTCCTCCACCATCGTGGACAAGTCGGTCAGTACCCCGGACGTAACCGTGACCGGGCTGGGGCTGGGCGCCTATTACTGGATGGTGCAGACTCGGGACGGCAGCGGGAAAGAGTCGGTGGAAAGCGAGAAAAATCGCTTCACCATCATCCCCAAAGGCAAGGACGCGGTCGCGATCGACCTTGAAATCGATCCTCTGGTGCAGCACGGCCACGTGATTGAGGTGACTGGCAAAACCGAACTGAACGCCCGGGTCATGGTCAACGGTCACGAAGTACCGATCGTGTCGACGGACGGGACATTTCACTATTTCACGCCTCCCCTGCCCACCGGCGAAAGCCTGATCACGGTGACGGCACAGAACGCGCAGGGTGGGGTGAACACCAAGCAGCAGAAGGTGGTGATTCAGTAAAACTCCGGGCGCCGGTTTCCGGAGTGCAAGACCTTTCGTGTCCGGCAAAGAAGGGAAATATCCCATAGAATCACGGAAGAAACCCTAACCGGACAAGGAAATCACGCAGTGTGCACCGGACGGGTTTGTCCGATTCGAGCGAGAGAGAAGTCAAACGAATGTCATCCAACGGGTTCCATTCCAGCGCAGGGCGCTTTCACAATCTTCGGTCGCTGTTCAGTATTTTCTCCAGCGACCTGGCCATCGATCTCGGAACCGCCAATACGCTCGTGTATGCGCGCGGCAAAGGCATCGTGGTGAACGAGCCGTCGATCGTGGCGATCAACAAGAACACCGCCGAGGTCGAGGCGGTCGGCAAAGAGGCAAAGGAAATGCTCGGCCGGACGCCGGGCAACATCGTCGCCATCAAGCCGATGAAGGACGGCGTCATCGCCGACTTCAAAGTTACCGAGAAGATGCTGAATTACTTCATCCAAAAAGCCCACAACCGCAAGATGCTGGTGCACCCGCGCATCGTGATCGGGGTTCCGTCCGAGATCACGCAAGTGGAAAAGCGCGCGGTCATGGATTCCGCCTATCGCGCCAAGGCGAGCGAAGTTTACCTGGTGGAGCAGGCCATGGTGGCGGCCATCGGGGCGGGACTGCCCATCACCGAGCCGAGCGGCAACATGGTGGTCGACATCGGCGGCGGCACGACCGACATCGCGGTCATCTCTCTCAGCGGCATCGTCTATTCGCGTTCCGTGCGCATGGCCGGCAACCAGATGGATGAAGCCATCATGAACTATCTCAAGCGGAAATATAACCTGCTCATCGGAGAGCGCACCGCCGAGCAGATCAAGATCGAAATCGGCAGCGCCTACCCGCTGGACAAGCCGCTGACAATGGAAATCAAAGGGCGTAACCTGATAGAAGGTGTGCCCAAGACGATTACCGTCGACGACAGCGAAATCCGCGAAGCTCTCAGCGAGTGCGTTTCCACCATCATGAATGCGGTGCGGGTAGCGCTGGAGCGCACGCCCCCGGAACTGTCGGCCGACATCAGCGACCGCGGCATCGTTCTCACCGGCGGTGGCGCCCTGCTGAAGAACCTCGACAAGCGCATCCGCGAAGAAACCGGCTTGCCGGTCTCCATCGCCGACGATCCGCTGTGCAGCGTGGTGCTGGGGACCGGAAAAATGCTCAGCGACTTTAAGCTGCTGCGCAAGATTTCGATTGAATAAGCTGCGAGCTTCGAGCCGCGAGCTGCGGGCACGCAACTCAGGTTCAGCTACATGGCTCGAGAAGCAAATCCAAATTTGGTTTCGGAATGATGTCGAGGTATGACGGGTTCCCTGAGACCTGATAACTAAGACCTGAGACCTGGTGTTATGGAATCCGTCCTGGGCCGTTATAAGAACCTGATTGTGCTGGTCTGTGTCCTGTTCGCTCAGGTCCTGGGCTTGGCTGTGCAAGTCAAGCGCACCACCGACACGGAATCCTCCCGCCTGATTCGTATCTGGGCCGTAGACTCGGTCACGCCTTTCGAGAAGTTGCTCAACTGGGTTCACGATTCCAGCCACAATCTCTGGCACAACTACTTTTACCTGCGCGGGGTTCGCGCTGAGAATCGCGGATTGAAGGCTGAAATCGAACGGCTGCGCCTGGAACAGGTCCGGCTCAACGAGGATGCAGCCCAGGCCCGCCGCTTGCAGGCGCTGTTCGCTTTCAAAGAGCAATTCATCTCGCAGACGCTCGCAGCCCAGGTCATCGGTTCCGGCGGAAGTGAGCAGTCCCGTATCGTTTACATCGATAAAGGCGAGAAGGACGGTCTGAAAGCCGACATGGCCGTGATCACAGTGGATGGCATTGTCGGCAAGGTACTGAAAGTCTTTCACTCGACCGCGCAGATCCTGCTGATCGACGACCAGAGCAGCGGGGTGGGTGGAATCCTCGAAAAATCCCGCTTGCACGGAATCGTGCGCGGCACACCCGCCGGCGAAGTGGTGCTCGAGCACATCATGGCCGACAACGCCGTGCAGCAGGGTGAGGTGGTGCGCACCAGTGGCGGCGATCGCATCTTTCCCAAGGGCTTGCCGGTAGGAACCGTAACCCGGGTCGGCAATGGGTCTGACTTGTTTTTGACGATTCGAGTGCGTCCGGCGGCAAACCTGAGCAAGCTCGAAGAAGTTCTCGTGGTCACGAAGTTGGTGGAGCAGGAACCGACGCAGCTCGAAACCGGGCCGGTGCGCGCCGCCGATATTCTTGCCCAGCGCTTGCCCTCGGTCCCCGATAAGCCGGCGGCCAGCGATGCCAATAAAACCGGCGATTCTCCCAAGCAGACGGCCGAAGCGCCAAAGACCTCCGCTCCGGCGAGCAAGCCTGCCGCGCCGGCAGCCGCGCCCAACACGAACGCTTCGACACCGCCGAAATCGGAGAAACTTCCGCCCAAGCCACAGGCTGAGGCGCCTCCGATAAAGGCAGCTTCCCCGAATGCCGTGCAGCCGCACTCGGTTGCGGCCGTGCCCAGCGCTTTGAAGCCCGCGACCGAGAAGGGACCGGTCCCTGCGCCCGTACGAGTGGTGGATGCGCCTCCCGTCGCGTCCAAACCGAATTCCACGCCACCCGCGGCGAAGACTTTGCCCTCGGCCCCGCCCCAGGACGGACCGCAATAGTGCCGATTACTTACACATCCGGGGAACAGGTCGAGGTTTATCGGTTTAATTGGCCGATCACCATCGGCGTGCCTGCCACCGCATTGTTTTTGCAAGCCTGGCTGCCACAACAGTTTCCCATCTTTGCCATGCTGGACCTGCCGCTGCTGGTCACGATTTTCTTTGCCATCTCGCGCCGCAACCCGGTTTCCGGTCTCTTAACCGGGGGCGTCATCGGGATTTTTCAGGACG